>JBDSNC010000006.1:0-31073 GCA_039915545.1 Luteolibacter sp. | reverse complement strand
AAGTCCCGTTCACGTTGGCCATGACCGTGACGCCGGAAAACCTGCCCCACTTGTGGGACACCATTCAGACCGGCCTCGCCTACACCGCCTGCCGCGGCGTTTCCTTCCAGCCGATGTTCCTAACTGGCCGGACTCCCGCCACCGGTGGCGAGCGCCTCAACACCGCCGACATCATCCTCGGCGCGGTCGAGCAGGCCGCCGGCAAACTCCGCTTCGAAGACTTCACCCCCCTGCCCTGCGGCGATCCGAACTGCGCGACCATCGGCTTCCTGCTGCGCACGCCCGTCGGCACCCGCAGCATTTCCGAGTTCATCGACTTCGCCAGCGTCCAAGGATTCCTCCGCGACAAAGTGAACTACGAACTCGCCGACCTGATCAAGTGCGGCTGCGAGAACACCGAACTGGGAGAGATTCTGCATCGTTTCGAGATGAAGGAAAAGCACGCCTTCCGCCTCTTCATCAAGCCCTTCATGGACGCCTGGACCTGGGACCAGGACCGCATCGACCGCTGCTGCACGCATGTCATCCGGCAGGACGGATCGCTGGATTCGTTCTGCCGATATTATGCAGCGGGAGGTGGAAAGTGAGTTCATTTGGAAATGAGGGAATCATACGCCGCAAGAATTCCGTCATGATGGCATTCCGCGTGACTCTCTGGATTCTTCCGACCGCCTTCGCAGTCATGTCCGTATTCGGCCATGCCAATTATTCCAGACACATGCCCTTCTCATCAAACACGGCGCTCTGCCTGTGGTTCCTGTTGAACGGATTTTTCGTTCTGGGAACAGGTTGGTTTAACGCCCTTTTGTCCACCGACTCGCGCTTGGAATTGCACGGAATCATACAGAGACTGATTTTATTTTCTCTGATCCAGCCATTCATCATCGTGTTCTTCGTTTTCATCGCAATTGTAGCACTGGGTATGTTCGATCCGGGCGGCTCATGCTGAATTCCAATGCCTTTAAGGATACAACTTGGCGCGTGTAGCGTTCGCCCGGAGTGCGGCATGCTCTGCTGCCGCCAGTGGCGGATGGAAGCTCTGCTCCATGGGGGGCGGAGCTCTTCCTCTTCCCGCGTTCGCCAGCGCGACTCACCGAAGAGCTCCGCACCGCATCCAGCAGAGCTGTAGCTGCCGTGGGCGCGAGCAGAGCTTCGCGCACTCCGGAAAGCTGTCGCCGCGATCACACCGAAATAAAGTGGATCAGCCGAAAATTTCCAATCCTTAAAGGCATTGTGCTGAAGGCTGGATTCCGCATCATCGCTACACACTGACAAATGGAAACTCCCGAACAACCTCCGAGAAACGCGATCTATCCCTGGCTGCGGGTGTTGCTCTGGATTCTGCCTGCTGGTTTTCTCTTCATGAGCGTCGGCGGTCTTTTCGCGCTGTCGAACAACATTCCTATAAGTGAGGGGTCGACTATCTCGGCAAGCATACTTCTGAACGTGCTTTTCCTCATCGGAGCAGGCTGGTGCGATTACAAACTGTCTCCGCCCGGACGGAAGAACTACCGGAGCGCGGGCATGGCGATCTGCCTGTTTTTTCTCAGCCAGATTTTCCTCGTGCCGATACTTTTAGGAGCGGTGGCTTTCGCCCTGTGTTCGTTTGTTCGATAAGAGTTCGCTATCATCATGGAAGATGACCTGAACAATCCCCTCACAAACCCCGCTCACGCGTGGCTCCGGGGGATCATGTGGACTCTGCCCACGGGGTTTATCTGGATGAGTGCTTTCGGGGTCAATTACCTGGCTTCTTTTTTCGGCATGAACAGCGGCCTGAGCACTTGCATCTGGATGCTGCTGAACATCGGATTCGTGATCGGAGCAGGTTGGTATGACTCGCTCCTTTCCAGCCATGCAAGAATGAGCCCAGGCGTCTCTTATCTTTGGATCATTCAGTTTTTTCTCCACCAGCTCTATCTCATGCCGCTGATCACATTTGTTCTGATGGTGGCAGGATGTGCGGTTATCGGATAAGTTTATCATCCATGGAAGACAACCCGCACAAACTCGCGCCGAACCCCACCCATGCGTGGCTTCGGGTGACCCTGTGGATTCTACCCACCGGATTCGCATTGATAAGTATTTCCCTCGTCGAGTGGTTGGAGCAAAGGATTTCATACGATACAGCATCGCAATGGGTGCCGGCCACTTGGATCATTCTAAATTGTGTCTTCACGGTGGGCGCAGGCTGGTTCAGCACGGTGCTTTCGCCCGATGGACTCAAAAACGGTAAATTGCGGATCAACCGTGTAGTGGAATTTTTCCTGATCCAATGTCTGGTGGTGCCTTGCCTCTCTGTTGTGGTGGTCATTGTCATTGCGGCTCTCTATCCTAACCTGTTTTGAACCTCCCCCTCACCCCTACCGGCTCTCCCATCTACGCGCTGATGCTGCTCACCGGCATCGCGTGGGGCGCGGTGTATTGGTTCCGGGAATCGAAGAAGGACAGCCGGGTGGCGTTCATTTATGCGATCGGTTTGCTCGGGGCGTTCGCGGGCGCGAAGCTGGCGTTCCTGTTCGCGGAGGGCTGGCTTTATATCCACGATCCTAACCGCTGGCTGATCTGGCTTTCCGGGAAATCCATCATGGGCGCGCTGCCCGGAGGATGGATCGCGGTGGAGCTGGCGAAAACATCACTCGGCTACCGCGAAACGACAGGCGACCGCTTCGCGATATTGCTGCCCGGACCGCTGATCCTCGGGCGCATCGGCTGCCTGAAGGCCGGTTGCTGCGGTGGGATGGTTTGTTCGTTCGGGACTTGGCCGTCGGTGGCAGTGGAGATCGGTTTCCAAATCGTGGCGCTGGCGGTGCTCTTGGTGCTGCGGCGGAACAAGTGGCAGACGGGCCAGCATTTCCATCTGTTCCTGATGGCTTACGGACTGTTCCGGTTTTTCCACGAATTCATGCGCGCCACGCCGAAGCTGTTTTTCGGGCTGTCCGGCTACCAGTTGATCGCGCTCGCGACGGCGGCGGCGGCGGGGATCGCCTATAAAAAGCGGGCCAGCGCTCCAGCACCCGCATTTCAAAACACACCGTAGTTCCGGCAAAGCGCCAACGTGATCAACACCACTCCGGCGAGCAACGTGATCTGGGAAATCAACTTGCTGGTCCGGCTATGCCGCACCCCGTCCGGCGGAATCACGCGGTAGGAATCACCGAACCAGAGCTGATCGCCGTAGAGGCTAAAAAGGCCCGCCAACAAAAGGGAGGACCCGAAAAGAAAGCCGGGAACATGCTTCGGGTCCATCCACTCACCCACATTGCGCGGGTGGAGAGATCCGAAGCCCAGAACCAATCCGAGGATCACGCCGAATGCGAATTGCAATGCCCATGCCAGCCAATTAGCCCGGTATTTCACAAAACTTAATAACTTTGATTTGAATTTAAGCCGTTTGAAAGTAGTCTGAGGACCTGCAAACCGAAACCTCAAGCGCGCCCGCCGCGTTTTGTTAGCACGAAACTACCTTCACCACCCTTCCGTTCAATCATGAAATCGATCACCTACAAACTCCTTCTGGCCAGCGGCCTTTTCCTCCTTCCCGCCCTGTCCGCACAAGCCAGCGTGGACTCCACGCTGAGGCTCGACATCAAGTGCTACTATCAGCTCAAGACCTATGTTTCCGGAGTGAAATCCATCGGCACCGCCAAGGTCGTGCGGCTCGATTCGAAGCAGCTCATCGTGCTGCTCGGCAAGCAGGTCGGCATCAAATACTCCGGCGGCTCGCAGCTCCAAGTGGCAGTGAACGGTCAGGTCTTCATCACCAATTCCGCGGGCGACCGCCTCGGCAACGTCAGCAAGTATCTGAAAGCGGACCTCGACACCCAGAGCCGCGTTTACGACGGATTCCACAACAACCAGACCAACCAGGAAACCACGCGGAATTATTTCCCGGTCTCCTTCACGATGGATCTGCCGGGCGTGAAAGGCACGGTTTACGGCATGGCCAACGAGCTTTTCAAAATCACCCCACCCACCGGCGACGGCCTGCAGCTCACCATCGGCCACACCGACGCCGACGTGAACGGCAGCGGCAGCTTCAGCGGCGCGCTCGCCCACTACAACGGCAAGCTCGCCCTCGACGGTCGCAAGGCCATCATCAGCAAGTGAACCGCCACCGGCCATGACGCGGACCCATGGCACCCTTCTCGCAGGCGCCGCGATTCTAACTACGGCCGTGGTGATGATCTCGCGCGAGGCGCGAACACCTGCCGCCACGACCCCATCAGAAGTGAGATCCACTTCGGAAAAGTCCGTGCCCGCGCCGGAAGTTTCCCTTTCAAAAAACCCGCGCCGTCCGCCCTCCACCACGCGCAGCGACCTGCCGGAACTCCCGCAGCCCGTCGAATCCCCGTATCAACCTGGAGCGGCGGGCGGTGAGGAATGGATCGCCTCACGCACCGCCGAGCTCGACCGCCTCGCCTGGTTCGACGATACGGAATCCCTCCACAAGATCCTCGCCGAGCTGCGCAATCCTCTGCCGGAAATCCGCGCCGCCGCCCTCACCGCCACCCTTGCCTTCAGCGGCCGCGAGTCAATTCCCTATCTGGAAATGATCGCCCGCGAAACCCGCGATCCACAGGAGCAGAAGGCTCTCACCGACGCCGTCGAGCACCTCAAGCTGCCCACCATGGTCGAGGAACTCGAACGCGAGGAAAGCCAGCCCGCGCCGCCGGAAACCGACGCGCAGTGAAAAATTTCACAGGGACACAAAAAAGTCCGCATTCTTAATCATATCTTTACACGACGGGTTCAGCGTCCGGTTGTATGAAATGATTTCCCAACGGATCGGACGATCCGGCGGGACCGTTTCCAACCATCCGAACGATCATGAAAACCCATCCCACGGCATCGCTCCTCGGCGTGCTTCTCAGCCTCGCCGCCATCTCCACCGTCACCGCCCGCCCAGGCCCTCCGGGAGGTCCGCCCCCACCGATGGTTTTCTCCAACGGAGAAAACTCGGAGACAGCGCAACCGAAACCCCAACCCGCCGTCACCGAAGAGGAACTCGGCACCGCGCGCGACAAGTTCGACACCTACCGCAAGCTCACCTTCGAAGGCTTCCGCTACTACGTGAAATCCGAGGAAACCCAGCGTCTCCTGCACTCGGAGATCTATCAAAAAATCCGCGCCAACGCGCTCAGCGAGCGCCTCACCGTCACCCAGGCCCGCGGCTTCGTCGCCAACCTGTTGGTAATCGCCCGTAACAATGCTGCCATCCGGCAGGACGGCGGCTCCGCGAACGACGAAACGAAAAAGGCGGTGCAGAACAATCTTGAGGAACTCTCCAAAACCATCGATCTCGCGCTCCTCGATAAGGTCAAAGGCGAGGTTCTCACCCCCGACCTCGACCGCCGTGAGTGGCTGATGGACGAGCTCGTCCACTTCGGCGCCGACACCTCGCTCTCCCAAACCCGCGTCGCCTCCCTCGTCAAACACCTCGAAGGCCTGCTCACCGACGAAGAACGCGCCAAACAAAGCGGCGACCTCAGCGACACCGAACGCAACAAGCTGTTGGAAAGCTCGGTGGAGACTTGGAAGGTGTTCCTCAGGACCTTCGCCCGTTGAGGATCAGCGGGACGTCAGCCAGTTGACGGAGGCTACAATTCCAATTCCCGCAAAAACGAAGAGCAGGGTCAGCAGACAAAGGAAAAGGATCAGATTCCAAATCGAACCCAATGGAGGCTTCGGAATTTCCTCCAGCCTTTCCGCGACGACCAAGGAACAGATTTCGATTTCCTCACCTTCGACGTCGACGGATTTCACCCCGCCCGAAATCAGAAGATTGATCGAATCCCGGAAGCACCGGAAACCCTCGGAGTTGCCACTGAGCACGCCGGTGTTTTTGTTGAATGAGACCCAAGGCTCAGCGTCTGGTGAATCCATGATGGAGTGGCGGAGTCTGCAAAGGTTGTGTGGAGCGGTTGCTCCCGGCAAGGATCAAACGCAAGCCTCTGTCAGCCCTGTGGTCATCGGGAACTCCCATCAACATCCACCCGGAATTTCTTTCAGAGCCTCGAATCCCTCGGGCCGCTTTGGGCTTGCTTACCTGCACTAGCCACGATGATTTTACGCATATGCCATTCGGAATTGAATGCGTGCGACATCGGATATGGATTGCAGGCTTCAGTGGTGTGCTTGTGGGAATGCTCTGCCAGAGAGTTGGTCTCAATCATTCCGTGACCCGGTTGGATGCCGGGTCGGCGGCCGTCCCGTCGAAGGTGGCGCGCAAGAGTTCGGTCGCAAGAAACCGACCGCAGGCACGCAACGGGCCGGGCACTGCGGTTCTGCGGGAGGCGGTGGTGGCGGATCCGCAGCGGTGTGAGGCGATCGTGCTGGAAATTGTCGGGACGGAGGATGCGGGCCGGGCCACCGAACTGGAGACGGTGTTGCGCCGCTGGATGAGTTATGAGGATCCGGAAAAACTGGTGAAACGGTTGGAATCGCTGACGAACGGAACGATTTGGCAGAGGTGGACAGGTGCGTTTTTCAATGCCTGGGCGGCGACGAATTATGCGCAGGCGATGGCCGCTGCAGATACGATGCGGCAGTTCGGCTACGCTAGGGCGGTAGCTGCGGTGGAACATCAGGATGGATCGTTTTTGAACTATTTGGCCACTGCGGAAGCACCATTATCCGGTAATAAAAAACTGGTCCTGGCCCTTAGCTCGCTCGGCCGCGATAATCCCGAGCTGGCGCGGAGCATCGATACTTGGAAAGGCAATCAGGAGAAAAAAAGCGAGTTGATCTCGGCGGTGGCAGGCGGTTGGGCATCGCGCGACCCGGCACGGGCCATGACATGGATTCAGTCGATGAAACTGAGCGCAGCGGATGCGGCACCGTTGCTGTCAGTGGTGCTTGCGGAGTGGTGCAAGAGCGACCTGGCGGGAGCACGCAAGGCGATGGACGCGGCTGGAATTAAAGCGCCGATGATCGCGTCCAGCGGCGATGAGTCGGCGATGGCACTCCGGGCATTGGAAGATCCTAGTAGCAGTGACAACCAACTCAGTCTGGCGCTTTTCAAAAACCCCTTTATCGATGTCGCGGGGATGCACCACGTGCTGGATGCGGCGGGTATCGATTGGGACAAAAAGCAGTTCGCCCAGCCGGCGATCAATCACGAAGGGTGGTATTTTCCCGATCCCGCCAACGCCGCCAAGGAGGCCGAGCAACTGCCTGCGGGAAATGCCCGTGACTTCATTCTCAAAAACATCGCGGAGCAATGGGCGGCCGCCGATCCCGTGGCGGCCCGGGAATTCGCGGACAGGCACGGGATCGAGTCCATTTACCTCCGTGAACCGCCATCTGCCGAACTGCGGGCGGCGGCTTTGCAAAATCCGGAGCAGACCTTTGACGAGTTGTTTGATCCGAAAAACAAGAACGGCGACGAGCGGACCAACAATCTAACAAACCTAAATGAGGAATGGGCCGATGAAGATCCGCAAGCGGCCAGTGAGTGGCTGATGAACAAAGCGGGTTCGACAGGGGAACCCATCACCCAGGTTGCTGGAAACACGCTGATAGGCAACATCCTTGGATACCGTTGGGCGAGAACCGATATGTTCGGAGCTACCCACTGGATGGAATCGCTACCGGACGGTCCGGTGAAAACCGCCGCGTGGAAAGGAATGAGCCATTACACCACCAGCTACAGTCCGGAACTGGCATTCACCATTTCGGCTCGCCTGCTAGATGATGAATCACGTCTGCCCATGCTCCAAAGCAGCATTCAGGAAATCAACCGGAAAATCGGTGAACCGGTGGCTCGCGCCCTTATTGGCTCGCCAGATCTATCTGACGAGGAACGCGCCACGCTTTTGAAATCCATCAGCGGAGAAGCCAACAACCCGCCACCTTCGCCGTGAAACCCGTCACATCCATCACCCTGACGGTCGCGGCCGGATTCATCGTAGGTTTCAACCTGCCTGTATTTGATATGAATCCCAAAAAGCCGACGACCGCGGAAGCTCCCCGCACCTCGTCACGCCACGCTGCGGAGGCCGCGCGAGCATGGCAGGATTCTAAAATCGACGCCGGAAAAAGGATGTCGGCGTTTGTGGAAAAAGCGGCCGGGCTGTCTCCCGCCGAGTGGCCCGCGTTTTTCAAAACCCAACAGAATTCACCGGAATGGTCACGCCTGTCTGCACAACTTTGGGCGGACAACGATCCCGAAGGTTTCTGGAAATACCTCCGCGAACAGAAGGATCCATTGCTGCTAGATCAGTGGGGAAGCAAGCTGATGGTGACGTGGGCTGCCGCTGATCCGGACGCGGCGATGAAAGCCGTCTTGGGCGTCACCGACAAGACAAGGGGAGACAGCATGCGGCGTGACGTCGTCGATGCTGCGTTGGCGCATGATCTTGCGAAAGGCCTCGGGCTCGCCGCCGTCGCCGGAGATTTCAACAGTTTCGGCTGGGGACCGGAACCATGGATGAATGAAAACCCCGAAGCAGCGGTGAGAGGACTGGCAGCGCTTCCAATGATCAGCGACTACCGCGACTATCTGAAATATGCCCTTGAGATCTGGGCGCAAGCCAATCCGCAGGCTGCCTTGGAATGGATGAAAAACGAGAACCCCAGGCGGAACGAGCAGCCTAACATGAATGACGAATGGATGTCCGCCGGATTCAAGGCAGCAGCGAAGACGGATCCGAAAGCTGCGCTGGCTGCCGCTTTGGCTCTCACCCTTCCGAGGGAGCGTGATCAGGCGTTGGGTGGTGTCCTCACCAGTGGCACGGTGTCGGCGGCGGATCTACCTGCATTGTTGGACGCCTGTTCGATCACCGCCAAGGCCCGCTTCATATGCGACGCCGTTGCCTCGCTTCCGATGGAGTCTCCGGCTGACCTTGCAGCCGCAACGGAGATTTTGAAACAAGCTCCGGCTTGTCGGGAAACGCTGCGTGCCACCGAATCGATGGCAAGAACATGGAGCAGCAAGGATTGGAGTGGCGGCTGGAATTGGGCTGCATCTTTGCCGGATCTGGCGATGCGCCGGAAAGCCTTCGAAGCCATCGCGGAAGGCATGAATCAGAATCAAAGCGACACCATGATCGAAGTGATTTCCCAGATCCCGCTGCCGCAGCTTTCTAACACGATGTTTCAAAATGTCCTTGCAAAAATTCCTGCGAACAAGCGCGAGGAATGGATCACAAAGCTCCCGAGCGACCGCGCCGGATGGGCCCGGTCCAATCTCAAGTGAGGATCCGGAACCGGCGCTTCATCCGGGGCGAAAGGTATAGTCTCCATGAAATTTCCCGGGCTTTCCGGTTTTGAGGATTGCCGGATACTACGGATTTACGTAGTTTTTCGCGAAGAGGTGTCGGAAAGTCAGTCCGCCCACCGTCTTCAGGCTATTATCACCCCTTCATTCGTGCCGAAGTCGTTCAAAATCCTCATCGCCTGTGGCGGCACAGGCGGCCATTTGTTTCCTGGAATCGCCGTGGCGGAGGCCCTCCGCGCCCGCGGCCATGATGTGATGCTGCTGATTTCCGAAAAGAAGGTGGATGCGGAGGCCTCGGCGAAATACCGGCATTTGAAATTCGAAACGATGCCCGCAGTCGCGAAACCGCCGACGTTTTCGCCGCGAATGCTGCCGTTTTTGTGGAAACTCTGGGGCTCGATCAAACACTGCAAGGGCGTGATCCGCCGCTTCCGGGCGGACGCGGTGATCGGGATGGGGGGGTTCACCTCACTGCCGCCGGTTTACGCAGGACACAAGATGGGGCTGAAAACGTTCGTCCATGATTCGAACGCCCGTCCGGGCCGCGCGAATGTGATGACCAGCCGGTTCTGCACCCGGGTTTTTCTCGGGCTGGATGCGGCAAAAGCCTATTTCCCGCAGCGCGAAACGGTGACGACCGGCACGCCGGTGCGGCCGGAAATCATCAATCTGCCAACTCGCGACGAAGCGGCGGTTCTTTTTGAATTGGACCCCAGCCGGCCGACTCTCGTTGTGACCGGCGGCAGCCAGGGCGCGCGGCGGTTGAACGAGCTGAGCGCGCAGGCGGCGGCGCTTCTACCGAAGGAAACGCAGGTGTTACACATCGCCGGTGCGCTGGATTTCGAGCGGGTTTCGGAAATCACGAAGGGCCGGGAAGGCTACAAGGTGGTGGGGTTTTGCGATCAAATGCCGTCGGCGTATGCCATGGCAGACGTCGTCATCGCGCGGTCCGGCGCATCGAGTCTGACTGAGATTTCCATCGCCGGGCATCCGTCGATCCTCGTACCGTTTCCCTACGCCGCCGACGACCACCAGACGCGCAATGCGGAGGTTTTCTCGGAGGCTGGAGCGTCGATTCTCATCCAGGAGAAGGATCTGGACGCCGCAAAACTCGCTGAATTGGCAACTTCCATCCTGCAAGACTTGCCAACCTACAAACGCATGGCAAAAGCGGCCCGCGCACTTGCCATCCCGGATGCCGCGGATCGGGTGTGCGCCGCCATCGAAGCCACCCTCTCTCCCACATGACCGAATTCAGCACACGCCTCACCGACCGGAGCAAACCGCTCCAAATCCACCTCATCGGCGTCGCCGGATCGGGAATGAGCGGGCTGGCGCTGTTGTTGCTGGGCATGGGCCACAAGGTCAGCGGATCGGACCGCGTGACCACGGCGGAAACCGAGCGCATGCAAGGCGTGGGACTGAATTTCTCGTCTCCTCACAGCGCTGCCGCCGTGAAAAAGGCGGACATCGTGGTGTATTCCTCGGCGATCAAATCCGACAATCCGGCCTATTCCGCCGCGAAGAAGGCGAAGATTCCACTCCTCCGCCGCGCCGAATGTCTGGCGGCGATCCTTCACACCAAAAAGGGCATCGTCATTTCCGGAACCCATGGAAAAACGACGACCTCCTCGATGACCGCCCACCTCCTGCGCGAGGCCGGGCAGAAGCCGAGCCACTACGTCGGCGCGGAAATCCCGATCCTGGGAGCAAACGCGAAATGGTCGGAAGACGGTGAGCACATGGTGGCGGAAGGCGATGAAAGCGACGGCACACTCGCACTCTATCACCCGGAGCACGCGGTGATCCTCAATATCGAGGCCGAGCACCTGGATTTCTATCGGGACCTCGAACACATCAAGGAGGTCTTCACGAAACTCGCCGACCAGACGACCGGAAAGCTCGTTTACTGCGCGGAAGATCCGGTGGCACTCGAAGTTTGTTCCGGACGCGAAAACGCCGTTTCCTACGGCTGGGAGGACGCCGACTACACCGCCACGGACCTGCGGGATCTCAAAGGTTCATCCGCTTTCACCGTGAAGAAAAACGGGGAGGTGCTGGGCGATATCGAGCTCGGCATTCCCGGAAACCACAACATCCTCAACTCGCTCGCCGCCATCGCGCTGGCTGATAGTTGTGGTGCTGAGTTTCCGCACATCGCGCGCGCCCTCTCCACCTTCGCCGGTGCCAAGCGCCGTTTCGAAACGAAGTACCTTTCTCCCAGCTTCCGCATCGTCGACGACTACGGCCACCATCCGTCCGAACTCGCCGCGACGCTGCAAACCGCGCGTTCTTTGAAATCGAAACGCGTCGTCGTGCTTTTCCAACCGCACCGCTACACGCGGACGAAGGCGCTGGCCGATGATTTCGGCAAAGTCCTGCAAGCCGCGGATCTCGTTTTCATCACCGATGTTTACGCCGCTTCGGAAAAGCCGATCAAAGGAATTTCCGGCCAGACGCTCGTTGATGCGATGGCCCCTCACGGCGACGTTCCGGCCACCTACGTTCCCGATCTATCAACGGCGCACCACGCCATCGGCCACGCACTCCAGGCCGGCGATCTTCTGATCACGCTCGGTGCCGGAAACGTCCACGAAGCCGGCACCCGCATCGCCAACGACCTCAAGATTCTGGAGGAAATGCGCGGCCTCATGCCTCCCGGCGAGATCGATGGAAAACTTTACGAGCCGATGAGCCGCCACACGACCATGCTCGTCGGCGGACCGGCGCAATTCTGGCTGGAGCCGCACAGTTTCTACGGCTTCGCATTTCTGGTAGATTATTGCCGCGAGCGCGGCATCCCGGTGCGTGTCGTTGGACGCGGATCGAATTTGTTAGTGCGCGATGGCGGCATCCGCGGCGCGGTGATCCACCCGACCGGCGGAGCGTTTTCCGAAGTGACGGTGGATGGCAAAGGCCACATCACGGCCGGCGCTGGCGTGCGGTTGAAAAAACTCGCGAGCGTCGCGGGAGGCAGCGGCGTCGGCGGCTTCGAGTGGATGGAAGGCATCCCCGGCAACGTCGGCGGCGCGCTTCGCATGAACGCCGGAGCGATGGGCGTGGAGATGTTTGATCAGGTCGTGCGCGTCACTTTCCTCGACGAGGATGGCGTGATCCGCACCCGTGAACGCGACGAGATCACCTCACAATATCGCGATGTCCGAGAGCTGCGCCGGAATTTCGCGCTGCAGGCCGTTTTCAAGGGCAAGGCCGACACCACCGCGAATATCAAGGAGCGGTGGGATGCATCGCGCGAAAAGCGCAAGTCCAGTCAACCCGTCGCCGCCTCCGCCGGCTGCACTTTCAAGAACTCCGAATACATCCCCGCCGGCCGCCTGATCGACATCATGGGCCTCAAAGGCAGCACCTGCGGCCACGCGGCGGTCTCGGAAGTGCACGGAAATTTCGTCGTCAACACCGGCGGCGCTTCCGCGCTGGAAGTTCTGACGCTGATCGAGTTCATTCAGGAAAAGGCACGCGACGAGCACCACCTCGAGCTCGAAACCGAGATCAAGATCCTCGGCGAGGACGAATCCACGTTTTAAATTCACCACCATGTTGAGCACCAAGAAAATCGCAGTTTTGATGGGCGGACCGGGATCGGAACGCGCCGTTTCGCTCGCGTCCGGAAACGCGGTGCTCAATGCCTTGTTAGGACTGGGTCTGGACGCCGTGGCCGTGGATGTCACCGGCACGGAAATCAATCTGCCCGAGGGCACGGATCTCGCGTTCAACGTGATCCACGGCACCTTCGGCGAGGACGGCCAACTGCAGGACGCGATGGAAAAGCTCGGTGTCCCCTACACCGGCGCCGGATCCGCCAGCAGCAAGCTCGCGATCCACAAATCCCTCGCGAAAGAAAAATTTCTCGCAGCCGGAGTGCCCACCGCCCGTTCGGAAACCCTTTTTCTGACACCCGGCCTGCTCCCCAATCTAACTATCAAGGCTCCGCTGGTCATCAAGCCGCCGCTTGAAGGCTCGAGCGTCGGCATCCAGATCGTAAAAGAACAGGATGAGGTGCCGGGCGCGTTGTGGAAGGCCGCTGAAAAATACAGCGAAGTTCTCATCGAGGAATACATCGACGGCAAGGAACTCACTGTCGGCATTCTCGATGGCAAAGCCCTGCCCATCGTCCAGATCACACCGCCGGAAGGTGTGTATGACATGGCGAGTAAATACCCCTGGCTCAGCGGCGCGAAGGGAAGCGAATACCAATGCCCCGCCGGCCTTGATCTGGAAACGACCATGGCCGTGCAAGCCGCTGCCGTCGCCGCGCATGAGGCGCTCGGCGTGGAAATCTACTCGCGGGTCGATGTGCTGTTGGATTCGCAGAACCGCCCGTTCGTGTTAGAGGCGAACACGATTCCCGGCATGACGGAAACAAGCCTGCTTCCCAAAGCTGCTGCCGCTTCCGGAATTTCCTTCCCCGAATTATGTAAGACCATCGCCGAGCTATCACTCCAACTCCGCTCCTGACATGTCAAAACGCCACACCAGCAAAACCCGCCGCCGGACCCGCGCCAATGTGTTGGAAGTCCGCGTGATGTCCCCGCGCATCGCCTGGTTCGGCTTTCTGAGCCTTGCCGGGAAACTGACGAAAATCGCCTGCGTCCTCGCGGTGATCGCAGGCATCGGCTGGGGCGTGTGGCAGGGAATCCAGCGCGCGTTCTACCAAAATCCGGATTTCCGACTGCAGGTGATCGATCTCAACCAGAACCCGGTCATCGACGAAGCAGGCCTGGCGGAAGCCACCCATCTAGACCTGACCGCGAGCATCTTCAGCATCCGGATCGACGACGTGGTTTCCAAACTCAAGGCGCTCCCGGAGATCGCCGACGCCCGCGCCGAACGTCACCTTCCCGGCACTCTCGTCGTGCGCGTGGTCCCGAGAGCGCCGCGCGCATGGATCACCTGCGCTGAAGCTGGACTGCCCGAAGCACGCCAGGTCGGCTCGATGCTGGTGGATCACGACGGCATCGCCTATCCCTGCCCGGAACTCCAGTTGGAAACCGCGGCAAAACTACCCATCATCCAGCTTCCCGTATCGGAAGCGAATCCGATCAAGCCCGGCCAACCGGTGACTCATCCGGAACAGCAACATTGTTTCCACCTGTTGGACGCTGCCTGCAAGGCGGACGCCGACGCCATCTACTGGATCGAATCCGTGCGGCAGGCGAACGCTTGGTCGCTCGAACTCGTCACCCGCCAGGGCACCACCGCCACCTTCGGCCTTGGCGACCACGAGCGCCAGATCGCCAGCCTGCAGGCGTCCATCGATCACGCGGGCGAAAAAGGATACTCCATCGGCACCATCAACCTGATCCCGAAATACAACATCCCCATCACCGTTAGAAGCGAGCCGGCCGCGCCCCGCGCGGTTCCCGTTTCCGAACCCACGCCCGGGGATGTCAGCAAGGACCGCCGCGCGCGCGATCTCAGCACCCTTCTCAATCGCAATTGATCCAATCCCATGGCACGTCGCACGAAAATTCATGTCGGACTCGAGATCGGCACCAGCAAGACCTGCATGGTCGTCGGCGAGGTGAAGGCGGACAGCGCCGTCAAGATCCTCGGCATCGGCGTGACCAAGACCGCCGGCGTTAGAAAAGGCGAGATCTACGACTTCGCCCAGGCCCGCGCCTGCTTGAAGGACGCTTTGGCAAAAGCCGAGGACGCCAGCGATGTCGAGATCGGCAGCGTTTTCCTCGCCGTCACCGGTTCGCACATCCAGGGCATCAACCACCGCGGCACCTACCGCCTGCCGGACGGCGAGCCGACCGTCACCGCGGAGCATGTCGAAGAGGCCCGCACCATCGCCCGCGAGGTTCACATCCCGCAGGACCACGTTTATCTCCACCCCATCATCCGGAACTACTGGCTCGACGGACTCGAACACTCCACCACGCCGGTCGGGCTTTTCGGAAAAACCGTGGAAGCGGATTTCCACGTCGTCCACGGCATCGGCACCCGCATCCAGAACAGCATCAAGCTCGTCCGGGAAATGCCGCTGGAGGTGGACGACATCGTTTTCTCACCCATCGCCACCGCGCAGATGGCGCTTGATAGAGAGCAGCGCGAGCGCGGCGCCCTCGTCATCGACATCGGCGGCGGCACCACGGACTACGCGCTCTATCTGAATGGCGCGATCACCGCGTCCGGCTGCATTCCGGTGGGCGGCGACCATGTCACCAACGACATCCACCTCGTCACCGGCCTGCCGTTTTCCAAAGCGGACCGCCTGAAAATCATGGAAGGCGACGCCTCGGCCGATCCCGCGAAATCCGTGGGCATCGCGAAACTCACCGACGACCGCGGATTCGCCGAAGTGGAGGTGGGTCGCAGCATCCTCAACGAGATCATCCGCCAGCGGCTGGAGGAAACCCTCAAGCTTGTCCGCGCGCGCCTGCCCGCAGGGGCGGTGGAGCAGATCGGCGCGGGAATTTTCCTCACGGGCGGCACCAGCCTGATGCGCGGTTTCGACGGACTTGCCTTCGATGTCTTCGGCCGCGACATCTACCGGCCCGAGCCGCCGGAGATCAGCGGCGTGCAGGCGAGTTTCAAGGACCCGCACTACGCCACCGCCATCGGCCTCATCCGCTACGCACAGATTTTGGAAACCGAGCGGGCCGCACCGCCGGGAGTCCTCGGAAAGATCGGCCGCATGTTCTGGCCATTCGGCAAATAACCTTCATTTCACTCTAACTTTCAAATCCATGATCCCTTACAACCGCGATCCCCAACAGATGATTCCCACCTCCGCCGTCAAAATCGTCGGCCTCGGTGGTGCCGGAGCCAACATGCTGGAGCGGATCGCTCTCGACGGCCTGGACGGTGCCGAACTGCTCGCCCTGAACACCGACGTCCGCACGCTCGCCGCCTGCATCGCCCGTGAGAAAATCCAGCTCGGCGTGAACCTGACCAAGGGCCTCGGCTCCGGCGGCGATCCCGAACTCGGCCACCAGGCGGTGCTCGAGGCGGAAGAACAGATCCGTGCCTCGATCAAGGGCCGCCGCATTGTCTTCCTTTGCACCGGCCTCGGCGGCGGAACCGGCTCCGGCGCGGCTCCGATCGTCACCCGCATCGCCCGTGAAGAAGGCGCGTTTGTCGTCGTTTTCGCCACCATGCCCTTCGCATTCGAAGGCCGCCGCCGCCGCGAACAGGCGGAAACCGCGCTCAACGAACTCGCCGTTCTATCAAACGCGCTCGTCACCTTCGACAACAACCGCATGGGCGAACTCGTGCTGGCGAAACAAGGCATCCACGAAGCCTTCGCCGCCGCGGATCACATGATCTGCGAATCGATCAAGGCGGTCATCCGCCTGGTCATCCGCCCCGGCCTGATCAACGTCGGCCTCGACGACCTGATGAGCGCGCTGCGCACGAACCGCTCGCGCTGCCTCTTCGGCTCCGGTCTGGCGGACGGCAAGGACCGCGCGTCGAAGGCATTGAAAAACGCTCTCAACAGCCCGCTGCTTGACCAAGGCGCGCTGCTCAAGGACGCACAAACGGTGCTCGTCCATCTATCAGGCGGCGAGGATCTGACGCTTTTTGAAATCGAACTGCTGATGCAGCGTTTGCAGAAATTCGTTCCCGAAAAAGCCCACGTGCTCTTCGGCGCGGCGATCGATCCGGCGATGGGCGACTCGCTTTCCATCACGCTGATTAGCGCGCTTCCCGAGGATTCGCTTGCAATGGCGCCGCGCGAATCGCTCAGCCGGAATTCTCCGGAAAACCCGCTTCTCGATCCCAGCCAGGGTTTCACTCCCGCGGCGAAGAAAGCACCGGTGTTCGTCGCGCCTGAGCCTGAGGAAATCGAGGAAGAGCCGGCACCGGTTCCCGCGCTCGCTCCTGCCCCGAAACCGGTGGCCGAGGCGATCCTCGCATTCGAGCTGAATCCACCATCCGAAGCCAAGGCCACCCCATCCGCGCCGACATCCACCCTGTCCAAATTCCGCAAGGCGGCGACCAGCATCGCGGCCGCCGCTGCGCCCTCGCTGTTCGACAACGAGCGACCGTTCGCGGAGCCCGACTACTCGGCGAAAGCAAAAGAAGAAGAGCCACCGCAGTCGGATTTGGACGCCTTCACCTTCAGCGAGCCCGTGGCAACGGAGCCCGAGGTCGCCGAACCGGAACCTGAAGTGGAAGAGGAAGTCGCAGCCGTGATCGAGGAGGAATTCTCAAATGATCCGGAAGTTCCTAACGAAATCTACGTCGAAGCAGAGGAGGATCCCGAGCCGATCGAAGCGGTCGAGCCCGAGATCACCTCTCCCGGAACTTTCGTTCCGCTGCCGAAGCGCAGGCCTAACATTGTCGCCCGCTGGGGCACGCCGAAACCGGACGCGGAAGTGACGTTTCCCGATGACCTTCACGAGGATATTGCGGAAGCAGACCCCGAGCCTGTCAGCCAACCCGCACCGGCGGAAGCCGAACCACCGAAGCTCAAGCTCGGCGTCAAGACTCCCGGCTCGCAGAACGAACTCTCGCTCGATTCCGCTCCACGCGGCCGCTTCGAGGGGGAATCGCCGAACGTTTTCGATGGTGAGGACCTCGATCTGCCTCCGTTCCTCCGCAAGAAGAAGTAAGGGCAACCCGCTAACACCTAACCTCTGTTGATTTGAAACAGCACGAAATTCCCGGACACGTCACCCTGACGGAAGGCTGCGGCGGACTGATGAAGGTCGTCGCGGAAACCGAGTGGAGCACGGCGGAAATCTATCTGCATGGCGCCCACGTCACGCATTTCCAAAAGAAGGACGAGGCTCCGCTGCTCTTCATGAGCGGTGAAAGCGATTTCGCGGAAGGAAAACCGATCCGCGGCGGCGTTCCGATCATTTTCCCGTGGTTCGGCGGCAAGGAGGGATTTCCGGCGCACGGCTACGCCCGCACTTCCCCGTGGACTCTGGAGGAGAGTTCCGTTTTCGCCGGTGGCGAGGTGATGCTGCGTTTCCGTCTGCCGACGATGGATTCACTCGATGTGGAATACGTCGTCCGCGTGGGCAAACGGCTTTCGCTGGAACTGGCGGTGACGAACGCGGGCACCAAGGACGCGACTTTCGAGACCTGCCTTCACACCTATTTCGAGATCGGCGGTATCGACTCCGTTTTCATCAATGGACTGACCGGTTGCTCCTATCTGGACAAAGTGCGGGTGGGCGATTTCACCGAAACCGCCGAGTCGATCCGGATCGCTAGCGAGGTGGACCGCGTCTATTTCGACACCACCTCAGCGGTGGACATCATCGATCCGGAACTGAAGCGCAGGATCCATGTTTCAAAAACCGGGTCGCACTCGACGGTGGTCTGGAACCCGTGGATTGAGAAATCAAAACGCATGGCGGATTTCGGTGACGTGGAATACCTCAAAATGGTCTGCGTGGAATCCGGCAATGTCGCGACAAATAGCATCACTCTCTCATCCGGCTCGCGAGCCATTCTGAAAGTCGAGCTGGCCAGCGAGAAACTCGGCTGAACCCGGCCTTTCAAGAAACCGGGGGATCCTCCGTTGCCGGACGATCGTTGATTGCCGCTTGAGCGATGGATTTGCGGGCACTGCGAAGTTGGCCGATGAGCCAGACCGTCGCCAACACCGACACCGCCTGCCAGAAATAAAAGGCGCGGGGAACAGCGCGAGCGATGTTCGCAGGCAGCTCGGCAAGGCCTAACAACGTCCCGGAAGCGTAGATCGGCGCGCTGGCCGGCGAGATTCCGAACAGCCATGACGCGGCCGGATGCAGGCGGTTGCTGGAAACGCTGAGAATCGCACCGATCATCAGTGGTACGATACCTACGAAAATGACGGCCAGCCCCACCACTTTTCCGCCCCTGGCCTCCAACAACGAATGGAATCCGAGGCCGCCGGTGAGCATGACGACGGTGAAAAATCCCAGCACGCTCAACGGCACTTCCTGGCCGGGAAACCACCGGGATTCGACAACCGCCCGGGTGAAAACAAACCAGCCGCCGGCTCCTGCGAGCGCCATCACGAGAACAAAACCGAACGCCGTCGCCGCATCCGATAGAAAAGGCAGGGACGAGTCCCCCTGTTTGCGCGCCCGCCGCCAGCCGCGGATCTGGATGTCGGAGCCGGGCGTGATGATTTTTATCAGGATGAAAAGCAGCAACAGGGTGACCAGACCGTAGATGCCGGACATCACCACGGCTTCCCAGCCTTTCGGCTCCCATCCCTGGATGAACCGGATGCGGCGGGTGATTTCCCGGGACGGGAAAATGTTGCCGGGATCGATCAGCGGCAGCGCGTTTCCCAGCAGAAGCATCTGGATCCAGATGAAGAATCCGGTTGCCCACAATTTGCCAAGCAGCAGGGATTCCGCGCGGCACCAGCGGCGGCAGAGCATGATGATGAAGGTGAGGATGAGCCCGCCCTGGCTGAAAAAGGTGAAAACCATTTCCGAGAAATCCAGATTGAAGAACTTCACCGCAGGCGCGATCTTCTGACCGGTGGCGACGAGAGCTCCGGCGGTTTTGGGAAGAATGCCCGGCATGCTTTCCTCAAACACCGGCGTGATCGTTAGATACTTGAAAAACACCAGACCGAAGCGGGCCATCTGCGGTATCACGGTGTAGAGGCAGAACACCAGACCGATGGAAACGAGAAAGGCCCAGCGCCGGTTCTTCACAACTGTGCCGGCCACCATGCCGGTCAGGTGATAGGTCAGCGCGGAGGAGAAAAACACGGTGTAAAGCGGCAGCCAGTCCTTGACCGCCACCCCGCCTTTCCACAAGGCCCATGCGGTGAATGGGAGCGTGGAGGAAACCATCGCATACTCGCGGACAGGCAGACCGAACAGATAACCGAAGACCTTGGACAACGGGCTCATCGGGATGAGGCGCTGATAGTCGATCACTCCCTCGTCCGTTTCCGCGGTCATCCCGCCCGCGACCTGCGCGGTGCCGAGGATGAAGAGGATGAGCGCTTGGAACACGAGAAGCGGGATAACGGCGGCACGCTCGGCGTCGACCATGGTCAGGTCCGCTTGGTATTTCCCGGTCGCCCGTGCCATGAAAAACAGGAACCCGGCGATCAGCACACTGATGAGCAAAGCAACCCCAAGACCCTGCGGACGGAGGCGGGACTGGCAGTAGCGCCTGAAAATCGGATTGGCCCGGATTTTCCATCCGGTCGGCCGTGCGGGTTCCTGGAGGAGATTCATGACTTGCGGTTGGATTCGGCGACTTCCACGAGAATGTCCTCGAAGGACGAGCGTTTTTCCTCGAACGCCCTCATGCGCGCGCCGAGTCGGATGAGACCTTCCATCAGATCCGCCTGATCATCATCGCTGCCGGCGAAACCGAACACCACCTGTTGCCCGACAATGCGGAGATCGTGCACGGCGTTCCGGGATTCCAGCCAAACGGCGGCGTCCTGATGTCGGTCGAGCAGGCTGACGGTGATGGTGCGCTCGGTGCTGCCGAGTTGTTTTCTAACTTCCTCTGCGGTGCCGGACGCGAGCAGCTTCCCGCGGTTCATCACGCAGAGTGAGGAGCACATTTCCGCAAGCTCGCTGAGGATGTGGGAGCTGACGAAAACGGTGGCTCCGGTCTCCGCGAGTTTGCGCAAGGCCTGCCGCAGGTCGCGGCGGGCAAGCGGATCGAGACCGCTGGCGGGTTCGTCGAGAATAAGAACGCTCGGACGGTGGAGCAGGGTTTTCGCGAGAACCACGCGCTGGGTCTGGCCGCGGGAAAGTTCCTTGCACCAACTGTTCCGCTGGCCGGTGAGGGCGACTTCCTCCAGACATTCCGCCACGCGGTCACGGCGCTGGGCACGGCTGCCGAGATGATAGGCGGCGGCATGGAATTCGAGAAATTCCCAGACTTTCAGATCCGAAGGCACGGGGGCCAGGTCCGGCATGTAGCCGATGATGCGGCGCGCCGTCTCGATGTCCTCCAGCACATCGACGCCGCTGAGGATGACCTCGCCGTAAGTCGGCTCCATCAGAGTGGTGAGCACGCGGAAGGTGCTTGTTTTTCCAGCGCCGTTCGGGCCGACGATTCCGAAAATCTCGCCCGGCGGAACCGCGAGCGTTAGATCATCAACAGCGACAAAATTTCCGTAGTCCACCCGCAGGCAGCGGATGTCGATGGCGGGAGTGGGCGACATGGGGATGATTAGAAATCGAGCTGGTCGCGGCTGCTCCAGTCTGCGGGCAGGGTCAGACCGATCTGTTCCATTTCCTTCTGCGCGGAGGCCCGCTGCTGCTCCCGATTCGCCTGATAGGCCTCACGTTGTTGCGGAGTCAGGACGGAGAGGATGGCGTCTTGTTTGGATTTTCCCGTGGTGAGTGCGCCGGAGCCGAGCCCTTCGAACTGCATGGCGGGATCGAAGTCCCTCGCCCCGCGCGCCATCACGCCGAAGATCTGGCCGCGCTGGGAGTCATCGAGACCGACGATGCCATCCAGGCGGGAAACCTTCATGTCCGCCTCCTGCTGGACCTTCTCAACTTTTTCCAACATGCGGTCGGATTTGAACGTGGCCAGCTTGTCACCGCTGAGGTTGTTCGCCATGTACTGGTCCAGCCCGTCATCCAGCTTGAACTCGTAGGACGCCTTGCCCATATCCTCGAGTTTCGCGCCGTCCTGGGAAATGAGATCGGTGTAGCGCTTCGCATCGTCGGTGGCTTTTTGTTCGAGCCATTTTTTCAGCGATTCCTGTTGGGGACCGGTGAGGGAATATTTGCGCGCCAGTTCACCGGCCATGGCATCGACCCTCCGCTGCTGCTCCTTGGCGCGCATCCGCTCGAAAATGGGTGAGAGGTCCCGGATCAGCGGTTGGGTGGCGCGGAACACATCATCCGGCGTGACTGGTTTCCCGTCGCGAAGGTCCTGGAAAATATCGCGGGCGCCGTCCTTCAAAGTGCGGCCCGGGCGTTTTCTGCCATGAGGATCCGAGGCTTCCATTGCCGCCAGACGGTTGTTGGCGCTTTTCAGTTCCGCCTCCAGTTTCACGGTGCGTTCCTCGGCTGAACCTTCCTTCGGCGGCATGCTCTGGATGAACAGGACCGCTCCCGCCCCTCCGACCAAATGGCCAATTGCTAGAAAAAGATAGGGTCGCATGGGATGGGTTGCTTGGATTGATCTGCCGCACAATGAAACGATGAATCATGAACAGGTCATGCGACGATTGTGAAAAAACGGTGAAATCCGCTTCTATTTTAATTCCCTGCGCAGCGCCACGATACTGTCGCGGATTTCAAATGCGGAGCTGCGCACGTGTTCCAAAGCGGCGCGGTGGTCGGGATCGCGCTCGACGTTGATGAGCTCCTGGCAGGCTCCCACTGCCTCGTTGAGCCAGTTCAGGCAGCGCTTGAGCACGGCCAGCACGAATCCGGTTTCCGGCTCGTAGCCGCTGCCACGGCCGTTGAGCACTCCGGCGAGTTTCCCACTGACCTGCAAAAGATTGGTGATCAGAATGTAGGACGGCGTGCCCGGTCCGGCGTCACGCTGGAGCACATCCATCGCGCGCATCGCCAGCTCCTGGGCCTGCGCTTGGAGCGGGTGGTCATCCTCGTCGCCGTAGGGCTCATCGTCGTCCGCTTCGCCGAAATCATCCTCGTCCGCTTCGTCGTCGTCGAAATCCTCATCGCCGCCGCCCAGCGAGCGATAGGCCTTGTCCTGACCGGGAAAATCCTCGTCGCCCGCTTCGTCGCGTTCGGCAAGAGCATCAAGCAGACCATCCCAGCCCATCACGAAGGCCTCCTTCTGCTCGCTGTCAGAGTCCTCCATGTATTTCTCCAGCACTTCCTGATAGGCGTCCGTCAGCCGGTCGGATTCCTTCAGCCGCTCCTCCCAGGCGAACTCGTCGAGCTCCTCGGAGCTTTCCCGCTCGGGCCCGTCCGGATCGCGGCGGCGGATCACCTGCGCCATGAAATCGCGCATCGAGTTCAGGTTCGCCAGCTTCTGCGCATCCTCCGCGTCCTCGTCCATTTCCCACTCGTGTGGGGAAATCGTCAGGATGTAGCCCGCAGACTCGATGACCACCCGCCCGTTGATTTCGCTGAACCATTCGAGATAAAGCGTGTTCCGCCACTCGTAGGGAATCTCCCGGTCGTTTTGATAGAGTTCGTGAAATTCCTCCTCGCTCACGGTCGGCACCTTGTTCTTCCGCGAGGCGGTCATGTCGCCGACGATGCCCGCCTGGTCGATGTCCAGCGCCTGCGCGTCCGGCACCGGCTTGGGCGAGGGGTTTTCAAACTGCAGCCGCGTGCCGGCCAGATCCCGCCAGCAGTCGCCATCCAGCGAGAGGATCAACGGCTCGTCCCTTCCGGCCAGCCAGATGCGCCCCGTCGTGCGACCTTCGACGGTATTGTCAATTTCGCCGTGAGCGACGGCTTCATCGATCCTCCATGCCATGGCGGGTAGTTTCCGCAATGCCGGGGCCGGCCGTCAAGTCACGTCCGCGCGATCAATAATGTTGTTTTCCGGGCAGCCGTGCGTATTCGGCCGCCAGTTCCAGCGCCTCCACCCGGCAAAGCTCCTCAGACGGGATCAGCCGCTCCTCTGCCGGAAGATTCATCTGCCGGTAAAACTCCGTGTCATCAAAGCCGATCGCCGCCGCGTCCTCGATCCGGAAACCGTAGTAAATCCGGCCGATCCGCGCCCAGTGGATCGCGCCAAGACACATCGGACACGGCTGGCCGGTCGTATGGATTTCGCAACCGGCGAGGGAAAACGTCCCCAACTTCGCACACGCATCGCGGATCGCAGTGACCTCGCCGTGCGCCGTCGGGTCGTTAGTGCCGACCACGCGATTCCAGCCTTCTCCGATAATTTCGCCCTCCCGCACCACCACTGCTCCGAATGGTCCACCGGCCCCGGCATTCATTCCCTGTCTCGCCAGTTCGATCGCCCGGAGCATGAAAATTTCACGATTTCCCATGGGCGGTAACGTCTCATCCGTCTCGAAAAACCGCGATTCTAATATTTTTTTCGGCTGCAAGTCTTTGATTTCTAATGAAATTCGGGGTGAGAGCCGAATTGATCACTGGCCATGAGAAAACAAATCATGCAATTATTCCCCGATTCTTTACTACCAACATGTCCACCAAAACCGAACTCTCCCCCGAAACCAAAACGCGGAAGCATTCTGCTGAAGCGATCAACCGGGCGATGGCCCGTTTTCCCCTGCTCGTCGAGATCCTCGGCGAACTCGGCAAAGCGCAGATCCCCTTCCCCGGCGACGATGACCTGCACCACGGCTGCGACCGCACCCTCACCACCATGCTGGCCGAGCTCGCACGGATCGAACCCGCGCCTTCGGGAAAATCCTCGAAAGCCGAGGAAAACGCCCGCGGCTGGCTGACGGGAGACAAGACCATCCGTCTCGTCGACGCCGACAAGCTCCAACGCATCCACCAGTTCATCGACCGGATCCTCGGTCAGGAGGCTAACTGATTTCCCCGCTATCGCCGAGCGAGGCATGGAGAGTTCCCTTTTTGAACTCCCGGCCGCGCAGCCAGAGGAAAATCACCGGGGTGACGATGAGGATGTGAAGCAGGCTGGAGATCATGCCGCCGATGACGGGAGTCGCCAACGGCTTCATGATTTCCGCTCCCTGGCGGTGGCTCCACATGATGGGCATGAGGCTGCAAACGATGGTGGCGACCGTCATGACTTTCGGACGCAGGCGCAAACGGGCTCCGTCCTTCACTGCCTGCACGAGGTCCTCGTAGGTGAACGCCGCGCCTTTTTCCACGAGTCGGGCTTTCACGGTTTCCTCCAGATAGACAACCATCACCACGCCGGTCTGCACGGCGGTGCCGAAGAGCGCGATGTAGCCGACCCAAACGGCCCCGTTGAAATTGTAGCCTAGCAGTTTCTGCAAAAGCACGCCGCCGCTCAGCGCGAAAGGCACGGCGAGCATGACGTGGGCGGCTTCCAGCGCGCTGTGATAGACGAAATAAAGCAGCACGAAAATGACCATGAGGACGATGGGGAAAACGAGCTCCATGGTTTTCACGAAACGCCTCTGGTTTTCAAACTCACCGGTCATCTTCCAAGTCATGCCCTCCCAGTTGACGGTCCTGAGCTTCTGTTCGATCTCCTGCACGAACCCTCCGAGGTCGCGGTCCTGCACGTTCGCCTGGACATACGAGCGGAGCAGTCCGTTTTCGGAGGCGATTTCGTTAGCCCCGATCTCGCGGGTGATCTTCGCCACCATGCCGAGCGGAATGTAGGGCGTCATGGATTTGCCACCAGCCTTTGCATCCTCTGGGCTCATGCCCGGCTTCGCAGCGATGAGGATGCGGCCGAGTTCCTCGATGTCGTCGCGCTCGCTGCGCTGCACACGGATCTGGATCGGAAACCGCTCGCGGCCTTCGATGGTGGTGCTGACGTTTTTTCCACCGATAGAGATTTCCACCGCATCGAGCACATCCTTCGCCGACAAGCCGTAGCGGGCCATCGCGTCGCGATCGACCTTGATGTTCAGATAGGGTTTTCCCTGCACCCGCGAGGCGGAAACACCGGCGGCTCCGGGGATGCTGTTGACGATCTTCTCGATCTCAAACGCCTTGCGCTGGATCTGGTCGAGGCTGTTGCCATAAATCTTGATGCCGACCTGCGCGCGGATGCCGGTGTAGAGCATGAGGATGCGGTTTTCGATGGGCTGGAGAAACGCGGGAACATAGCCGGGAACCTGCTTCATTTTTTCCGTCAGCTCGGCCTTGAGCTTGTCGACCGTCATCCCGTCGCGCCACGCCGGGTTGCGTTTCACGCTGAATTTTCCATCTGGAATGTATTCAGGTTTGAGCATGATGGTGGTTTCCAACATTTCCGTCGGCGCTGGATCGGTGGCGGTTTCGAAACGACCGAGCTTGCCCGCGACGCTGGCGATTTCCGGGACCTTGCTCATGACTTCGTCCTGCCATGACATGACGCGCTGGATTTCCTTCAGCCCGGTTTTCGGAATCATCACCGGCATGTATAACAGACTGCCTTCGTTGAGCGGCGGCATGAACTCCTTGCCAAATCCGGTGACCAGATCCGCGCTCCGGGTGAAGCCGGCATCACGCATCTTCTTCACGGTTTCTCGCGGCAGCCCGAAGGCGATGAGCAGGGAAATACTCAGGATCGTCAGCGCCAGGGTGACGACCGTCTTGCGATGGTTGAGCGCCCAATCGAGTGCGGGCTGATAGATACTGAGCAGGAATTTCATCACGATGTTCCTGTCCTCGGAATGGAACGGTCCGCGCACCAGCACCGAGCAAAGCACCGGCACCAGCGTGACGGCGAGCAGCGTGGAGCCGATCATCGCGAAAGTCTTGGTGAAGGCCAGCGGGTGAAAGAGTTTTCCCTCCTGACCGGTGAGCGCGAACACCGGGACGAAGGCGAGGATGATGATCGCCATGGCGAAGAAAATCGGGCGTCCGACTTGTTTGCAGGCAGCCAGGGTGACTTTCCACGTTTCCTGTGAAGTGAGCTTGCTGCCCTTTGCCTCCTCGGCTTTTTCGCAGTGACGGAGGACGTTTTCCGTCACCACGATCGCGGCGTCCACCAGCACGCCGATGGCGATGGCGATGCCGGTCAGCGACATGATGTTGCTGGTGATGCCGAATTCCTTCATCAGGAAGAACGAAATCAGGATCGAGATCGGCAAGGGCAGCGTGACGATCAGGATGCTGCGGAAGTGCCAGAGGAAAATGATGTGGGCGAGGGTGACGAGAATGATTTCCTCGATGAGCGCGTGCTTGAGAGTGTCGATGGTGTGATCGATGAGCTCGCTGCGATCGTAGAATGGCCGGATCGTCACGCCGGGCGGCAGGCTCGGCGCGATCTGCGCGATCTTTTCCTTCACCCGCTCGATGACGGCCTTGGCATTCTCACCGGTGCGCATGACCACAGTGCCGCCGACCGCTTCGTGGCCGTTGAGATCGAGAGCACCGCGTCGGAAATCCCCACCTATCTGGACGGTGGCGATGTCTTTCAGATAGATCGGAGTGCCGTTTACCGCCTTGACGGTGATGCGCTCGAGATCCTCAGTGCTGGTCACCAGCCCGACCCCGCGCAGGACGAACTCCGCGCCGTTTTCCTCGATGACCTTGCCACCGACGTTGAGATTCGCGTCCTGAACCGCGGTGGCCACTTCCATCATCGTGACATTCGCCGCCCGCATTTTCGTGGACGAGAGTTCGATCTGATACTGCTTCACAAAGCCGCCGATGCTGGCGACCTCAGCGACGCCCTGGACGCTGGCGAGCTGATAGCGGATGTGCCAGTCCTGCAGCGACCGCAGTTGGGCGAGATCGTAGCCGCCGTCGGTGGCTTTCGTCGGATCGACGTCGAGATAATACTGATAGACCCAGCCAAGCCCGGACGCGTCCGGCCCGAGCTGAGGCGTGACGCCTTCCGGCATGGTTTTTTGGAGATAGTTCAAACGCTCCAGCACCCGCGCGCGGGCGAAGTAGAGATCCACCTTGTCCTCGAAAATGATCGTCAGCAATGAGAAGCCGAACATGGACGTGGCGCGCACTTCCTTCACTCCCGCGAGACCTTGCAGCCCGGTGGAAAGCGGAAATGTCACCTGATCCTCCACCTCCTGCGGGCTGCGGCCCATCCACTCGCCGTAAACTTGCACCTGATTCTCCGTCAGATCCGGGATGGCATCCACCGGTGTCAGATAGAGCGCCCGGATTCCCAGCGCGACGAGCAGCAAGGCGCCACAAGCGACGAGGAAGCGGTTTTTCAAACTCCATTCGATGATTCGTTCGATCATAAGAAAGTCTTTCTGTTACTTGATCTCCTTGCCGCAATCCACCATGGCGGCGCCGAAGAACGGATTTCCTCCGGGCCTTCCTCCCGTCTGGATCCAGCGGCCTTTTTTAGCCGCGCCGGGGATGGCCTGATCCGTCATCGGACATTCCCAAATCTCGAATCCCGGCACACCGGTCATGTTGTGCATCGGCTGGATTACGATGGTAGCGGCGAGTGCGAATTTGTAAAACGCCTCGCGCGCCTTGGCGATGTCATCGAAACCATGGAAATGACGCGCGTCCTTCAGCGCCTCCAGTCCGTCACGCTCACCTAACGAATCAGCCAGCTCGGCGGTTTTCATCATCACCGGTTCGGCCGCCTTGTTGAATGCTGCGAGATCGTCGGTGGCCAGCGCGGCGGCCATGGCATCGGATATGGCCACGAATTCACCGATCAGTTTTTTCTGCGCCGCGGTGAGGGCTTCGGTCGTAGCGGAAGCAGCCACCGGAGTCGTGAACGAGCGGTTCAATTCGGCCTGGCCGTCGATGAGCAGGTTGCCATTGGTCACCACCAGGTCGCCCTCGGCGATACCTGATAGAACCTCCACAAGCTGATCACCATGCCGCCCTGTTTTCACCGGTTTCTGGCTGTAGGCCCCACCGCCCTGATCGACGTAAACCAACGCCTCCGCTCCGGTCTGGATGACTGCCGACCTCGGAACCGCGAGGACGGCAGGAGTTTTCACCTCCACCGCACCTTCGGCGTAGAGGCGGTGCAGGAGCCCGCGTTTTCCGTCCACAAGCGGGTTCGCCAGCTCGACTCGGATGCTGGTGGAGCGGGTGGTTTCATCGAAGTTCGGATCGATGAACGCCACTTTGCCAACAAAGGTTTTACCCGGCTTCGAAGGCGTGGTGATAGAGACCGATTGTCCGACAGAAATCCACGGCATGTCCTGCTCGTAGGCGGGAAACATGAACCACATGGTGGAAAAATCAGCGATTTCAAAAAGCTCCTGGCCGGTGGTCACATACTGTCCTTCGTAAACCTTCTGGCCGACGACCGTGCCGCCGATGGGAGCGAGGATTTGTGAGGTCAGCACTTCGGCAGGTTTCTGATCCACTCCGGCAATCTGCTCCGCGGTGAGTCCCATCTGGCGCAGGCGCAGTCCGGTGTTTTTCTTCAGATCGCCGGTGAGCTGGCGGTATTCCCGTTCGGTTTGGAGGAGCCCGGGGCTGTAGAACTCGGCCAGCGGCTGGCCTTCCGTGACTTCGGCCCCCATGTAGTTGACGTGCAGTTTCTCCACCCGGCCGTCGACGTAGGTTGATAGAATCCGGTGGCGTGTGGCATCGTCATCGATGGTGCCGGCGACTTTCAGCGTCTTGGTGAAGGGCTGTGTTTTCGCAGCCACGGTTTGCACGTTCACAACCTGCACCTGACTATGGGTGAGGGCCACGGCCGAGCCGCCTCCGGTGGGGTCCAATCCCTTTTCACCCGGATAGATGGGGATGAGCTCCATGCCGCAGATGGTGCAGCGGCCTGGTTTGTCGCTCTTGATCCACGGGTGCATCGGACTCTGATAGAAAAGCGGCTTGCGCTCGGTGCCGGCTGGCGACTGCGCGGTTTCGTGGGACATCCGGTCCTTGTAGAGCCAGGTTCCGGCAACCGCGATGGCGGCTGTGAAAAGAATGGTGATGAAAGTTTTCATGATCAGTGGGAGTTGGGAACGAGCAGGTTGAGTTCTTCGAGGGCCGCCTGCTCCATGGCGATGAAGCGGCGTTGTTCGAGGCGGATGGAAAATAGCATTTTGTTGGATTCCAGAAGGTCGGTGAGCGGAGCCTTCGAGCTGATCCACGAGGCCTCGATGGCCTGGGTCGCTTGCAGCGTGCGCTGGTAAACATCGCCCGAATAGGCGTGGGCCTGGGCCGCAGCGTTGGCGGCCTCGGCAGCGGCTGATAGAACATTTCCCGCAATTTCCCGGCGCAGCGTCTCGACATCGGCGACGGCCGATTTCTCACGGATGCGCGCGGCATCGGTGCGGGCGGTGTAGGACGAATCGTTGAACCATGGCAGGCTCATTTTCACGCCCAGCGTCGAGCTGCGGACATCGCCACCGGAGTAGATGGCGGTATCGATTCCCACGGAAACCTCGGGAAGCCGTTCGCGTTCGGTGACGCGGGTTTCAGCCTTGGCGGCGGACACACTTTCATTCAACGCGCGGACCTTGGGATTGGCGCGCGGGATGCGGGCGATTTCCGAAGCGGCAACAGGAACGGGCGGTGGCGATGCCGGGAGTTTCAGAGCGGGCCAAGTTGATTCGAGAGGACGGCCAAGGCTGAGATTGAGTTTCTGGGCGACGCTCTCGCGGGTCCGTTTTGCCGCTTCCAGAATCTGGGTTTCGCGGGTCAGTTCGCTTTCGGGGCGGAGGGCTTCCAGACTGGAGGAGTCGGGATTCGCGGCACGCTGGCGGGCGTTTTCCGCCATGGTGGTGAGCCATTGGATTTGGGATGCCTGGAGTGTCACCGCTTCGTCAGTTAGGGCAAGCTCGATGGCGTTTTTCGCCGCCATCGCACCGACCTCAAGCGATGACGAGCGCGAGGTTTCGATTTCCGCACGCCGCATGGCCTCCGCTTTCTCGCGACTCGCCGCGAGCAGGCCGGGTTTGGGCAGCGCCTGTTCGAAGCCGACTACGATATCGCCTTCATCAGCGCGCATCGCACGATCCGCCGCCATGAACGATAGGCCGACCATCGGGTCATTCCACAATCGCAGGCCGCGCACGTCGCGGGCAGCGGCATTCGCGCGGAGTTTCGCAGCAGCAGCCGCCGGATGGGAGCGAGCGGCTTCGGCCCTCAGTGAAGAGAGCAGGGAATCATCGAGAGTTCTGGCTTCCTGCGCTTGCAGGAGAGTTCCGGCCACAAGGAGACCGGAGATAATTGATAAATATGGTTTCATGAGTCATGAGAGTCATTGGATGGAATTTCCAAGCGCCGGATCAATCGGCCAAGCAGCGGCCGATATGGATGGGCGCAACACGCCTGTCAGGGGCGCGGACTCAGATGACAAAAGTGCAGAAGGCCACGGAAAGCGGCACTCCTGTGAATCCAACATGGGACTCGGGGATCGAAGCGGCGACGGGCACGGCTTCGGA
>JBDSNC010000137.1:0-3385 GCA_039915545.1 Luteolibacter sp. | reverse complement strand
GCAGTTGCTGAAACCGCGCACGGCGGCTTCGAAAGCTCCCTTTTTGCGGCGGAACTCATCGTGAATCTCCCCGATCCCGTCGAGCGAGATGCCGACGTAGGCGACGTTCGCCGCCTTGAGCATGGCGGCTTTCGCTGGAGTGATGAGCGTGCCGTTGGTGGATATCGTCAGTTTCAGACCGGAGTCCGAAGCCTTTTTCACCAGATCGGTGAAACGCGGGTGGATGAGCGGCTCACCGCCGGAAAGCAGGAGCGAAGGAATCTGATAGGCGGCAAGATCGTCCACGACGTCCTGCATCTGCTGCCAGTCGAGTTCGCCGGGATACTGCATCGCGTTCGAGTCGGAATAACAATGCACGCAGCGCAGGTTGCAGGTGCGGGTGATGTTCCAGACGACAATCGGTTTGCGCGCCCTCGCTTCCGAAGCATGGCCGCCGGCACCGTGGCCGTAGCGGAGTCCGTCGGCGGGCTGCGCCGCGCCGGTCCATAGTTTTGTCAGATTGATCATGCGGATTGGCGTGTGGGGATCTTGGGTTGATAGACGCAGGCGGGATCGGCGGCGAAGGGATAGCCATGGACGCCGTAGGCACGGGCGCGCGAACCGCCGCAGACGGAGCGGAACTCGCAGATGCCGCATTTTCCGCCGAGGGCGTCGTTGTCACGCAGGGAGACGAAGAGCGGATGCTTTCGATAGATATCCGCCGGGTGGCGGTCTTTCACATTCCCGCAGTCGATCGGCAGGAAGCCGCTGGGCGAGACGACGCCGGTGTGGGAAATGAACATGACGCCCTTGCCATCGCGGATGCCGAGCGGCGAGCGCATGCCCGGCCTGGTGCGGGCGGAAGGGCCCTTGCGCTGGATGAGCACGCGGCGGAAGTGGTGGCCCTCGGTGGTCTTGATGGCGAACGGGGCATTTCCGACGAGATCCGAAAGCTCCTCGAACACCCTCTCGATGTCCTCCGCACCCGGCAGATCCGCCAGATCGGCGCGGCCGGTGGGAACGAGCAGGAAAACGCTCCACATCGCGGGCTTCAGCTCGAACATGAGGTTTTTGAACGCCTCGAACTCATGCATGTTTCCACGGGTGAGCGTGGTGTTGATCTGGAGGTCCAGCCCCACATCGTGAGCGCGCCGCACCGCTTCGATCGTGCGATCGAAAGTGCCGGTGACGCCACGGAAGGCGTCGTGGGTTTCGCGAGTCGCGCCGTCCAGGCTGAGTGACATGCGTTGCACTCCGGCAGCTTTGATTTCCGCAAAATCCGCGTTGAGCAGGCGTGCGGTGGCGGAAGGGCTGAGGCCGACGTGGAGTCCGGCGTCCGCTGCCTGGCGGACGAGGTCGAGCACGTCTTTGCGCATCAGCGGATCGCCGCCGGTGAGGATGAGCATGGGAGGCCGCCAGTCCGCGAGTTGGGCGATCAGCTTGCGCGATGCAGCGGCATCCAGTTCGTCCGGGTGGCGGCGGGGTTGAGCCGTTGCCCGGCAGTGGCTGCAGGCGAGCGCGCAGGCCCGGGTGATTTCCCAAAACACGAGAAATGGAAAGTCCGCAAAATCGTAGTCCGCTGCCGCAGGGTGGCCGCCCGGTCTTGGATTCGCCTGCGCTGTGAACATGTGCGGATCAAAGCATGACCCGGCAGGCGCTTCTCTCCCTGCGTTGCCGGAAACCCCGCATATCCTGCGGAAATCTATTTGACGTTTCTCCGGACGCATTACGGCCCTGCAAAACCCCATCCCTCACACGCCAGCGGCACCCTTTTGCATGCAAAAGACTCTCCCTCGCGTGTAAGTGGGCACCTTTTGCATGCAAAAACCCGTCACTCACCAGCCAGCGGACACCTTTTGCATCAAAATCCGCCGCCCCCCCCGGAAAGCCGTTCCACAGCGGCATTTCGGCCTCCTCCAACAGAGATCCAGCAGCTCCAGCCGGAAAAACCAATAACAGCCAATTTTCCGCAGGGCTTCTGCCATAATGGTTTGACGCCCCCCAGAACACACTATCAGTATAGAACCGATGAAAGAAGGCTTGCCACCCCGGCATCCCTCCATCGCTTATCCCAACCACCTCATTACCATGCCATTCCGCCAGCTACCCGCATCGGATTCCACCCGCAGCCAAGCCCTCGGTGCCGGATTGAAAAAATCCGCAGCCGTCACCGGTACCGCCCGCCTCATCAGCGCGGACACCGCCACCCGTCTCGCCACCTTCGTCCCGAAGTGGGAAAAGGAGGTAACCGAACGTGCTGATGCCCTGGGCAAACAAACTGCCGTCACCACCGCCCTCAATCTAGCAGGCGACAAGCTGCGCACGACCGTCAGCCACTTCATCCAGGTCTTCCAGTTCGGCGTCGCCCGCGGGGTTTTCTCCCCCTCCGGCCGCGCGGTCTATGATCTGAGCGTGAATGAGGAAACCGTCCCCGGCATCGTCTCTGAGGCAGATCTCCTGCTCTGGGCCGACCGTATCATCAAGGGCGACGTCCGCCGCGTCGCCAGTTTCTCCGAACCCGCGATGGCCATGCCCTCCGCTGCCGATGTCTCCACCGGTCTGACCGCTTACAACACCGAACTCACCCTCCAGACCGCCGCCAAGGACAGCCTCGAAAGCGAACAGTCAGACGTGAACAAGCTCCGTCCCGAGGCGGACCAACTCATCCGCGATGTCTGGGATGAGGTTGAATTCGCCCTCCGTCAGCTAGAATCCCCCACCCTCCGCCGCCGCGCCCGCGAGTGGGGGGTATTCTACGCCCTCCGCCCCGGCGAACCGGTAGAACCCGCCACTCCGGCAGATCCGCCGCAGGCCTGATTCCTGAGTCGATTCCAAACGCCCGGCTCCACCATTTCGAGGGGCCGGGCTCTCTTCAGTCAAAGCGAGTCTTCACATTCCGCGATCAGTTTGCCCAACGACACCCCCAACGCGCGGGATATCCGCAACAGTGATGTTAATGTTAGGGAATTGATACCGAGTTCGATAGCCCTGAGTCCGGTGCGGCTCATATCACACCTTTGCGCGAGCTCATTTTGTGAGATTCCCAGACTCTCACGCTTCGACCGCAAGGCGTTAGTTACCTTGCGACAAACCAGAATGTTGAGATCGTCGCCCATCGGCGATCTTCTGACCTTGAATGAATCTGTTGGCGCATATCATTAGAATGACACATGAGGATCATCTTCAGTTTACACGACTCGCAAAATCTCAATATGAGGTTGCAAACTACTTGGTACGAAAGGGCTGTGACTGGATTTTCGGCAATTATCACAGTTGGCATTTTATTTTTAGCCCCGAACCCTGCGCGGGCAGCTGGGTGTGGAACCATGAGTAACTTGAGATTGCGCACCGGCGTTTCTCTTGGAAAATTCCCATCCTGCCGCAGGGAGTAGGCCGGTAATCCAAT
>JBDSNC010000126.1:0-3849 GCA_039915545.1 Luteolibacter sp. | reverse complement strand
CAGGACGGAACTCATGGCTTCACTCAGAAAACGAAAAGGCTCGGACGTTTGGCAAGCCCAATACTACGTGCCGGACACGGTAAACGGAGGACTGAAACAAGTCCGGAAATCCACCGGGCACACGAACAAGAAGAAAGCCATGGGCGCGGCCATCGAGCTGGAGCGCACGGCGCAGGGAACCATTGAGGCGGGCACTGACAAATCCCGGCTGGCGAAAGCGGTGCTTGCCGAGGCCGTTGCTGAGATCGAGCGCGAGACTTTCACTGGGCTCTCCGCACGGAAGCACTTGGCAAAGTTGTTGTCTCTTGCCACCGGCGAGGAACTGAAGTCGTACACGCTGGAGACGTGGTCAGCCGAATGGCTTCGCAGGAAGGCCCGGGATTCCAGTAAGGCGACCATGGCACGCTACAAGGGACATGTGGACGCCTTCCTTGACTGGCTGGGTAGTGATCGGCGCAAGAAGCCGTTGGAGAGTGTGACACCGCAGCACGTCCGAGAGTGGCGCGAGAGTTTGCAGGATGCCGGCCGCGCCGGGAAGACGGTGCTGTCCTACGTCAAGGATGTGGGCGCTGTCTATCGGGCGGCCATTCGCGAGGGACTGGTTTCTTTCAATCCATGTTCGACCGCCATCGGTGACGTGGAGACATCGGACAGCCTCGATCGGAAAAGGATAGCGACGACGATCTCACACGAGAGCCTGAGATGATCAAGGCCTACCGAGATACTTGGACGCTGGCCGAAGACGGTGAAGAGCTGTTGGCTGGCCTTGGCGGTCTCCGCTTTCTTGTCGCTAATCTTGTTGCCCTTGAGCAGATCGCCCAGCAACACGTCCGGGCGGATCAACGCCATCAGCACGTTCAATTTGCTGGCCGGGTCCTCATTCTCCTCGTGGATCTTGTCCTGCGACGCGGCATCGAAGGCGAATCCGGCGAGCACCAGATCGTCATAGCCACGCTGCGAGGCGGAGGAAATGGCGGTCTTCACTTGGAAACTGCTGATCGCTCCGTGCTCGGGGCCGATGACCACCGCCACGCGGCGCGGCTCCTCGCCTTCCTTCGCCACAGCCTCGCCATCGGCATGCAGGAACTCGCTTTCGATCGGGTCCAGCCGCTCGAACTGCAAATGCTTATTCCCGGTGAAGTTGATGCCGTCCACCCGCAGCAAGGAAACCATGCGCTCGATGTGGCTGGCGGCGTTGGAAACATCGCGCTCCGGGCTGTCGTCGAAACTGTCCTCCAATTCCTCCGGTCCGCCGGTCCGCCGGTGATGGGCGAGTCTGGCGTCTCGTGGCCGATGCCCTTGAGCGAATCCTTCAGCGGACGCACCGACTCCACGGTGAAGGGACCGCTCACGCGGGTAATGCCGCGCACGATCTCCGGCTGATCCACCAATTCCTCCGGATCCGCATTCGCCTCGATGCAGCGTTCACCTCGACCATCTTGGCGCTCCACGCATGGCGGTAGGCAGTGAACGCGGCTTGCAGTGGCGCGGGCCAATCCGGATCAGTGTCGAAGGGAACTTCCCATTCAAACCACGAACCGTGTTCCGGAATCGCATCGCGGTAGTCCTGCGCCTGTTTCAGGGAAATAGTGGCCTGCCCATTGCAGCCTTTGATCGACTGAATGAGTTGAGTATCAGTGCCGGGCAGCAGCCAACGCCGCTGGTCCGCATCGGTAACGGCACGGGCCCCCTTTTCCTGGTGCTTGGCAATCAGCTTGCGAACGAGCTGCTGATGAAGCGACGGAGGTAAATCAAACAGGGTGCCGTTAAGTGTGTGGAGAGCCGATTCTACGATTGGCTCGTGCTTCTCAAAAATCGGATCGAGGCTCTTATTATTGGCAATAGACTTGAGCGTAATGTGCGGGACCGACTTATAGCGAAATCCAGTTTTTGGATCTTTCGGCGTTGTCGGATCTATACCTTCGCTTGGATCCTTAGTTTTGAAGGTGTCGAATTTCGCAGTTAGCAAACGTTGACGGGCTATAGCGATAGCAACGCGGGAACTATCGATTGCTACCCAACGACGCCCCCATCCGCGCGGAGCTGAAGGAGCGAGATTACTACCTGGAGAAAAACGTGTTTTGGGTGCCGGCGCTGGCGCGGTGGAAGACCGTGCAGGACTCGGCCAAGCTGCCGCCCGGCACTGAGATTACGGTTACAAGATCACCTCCACCGGCAAGCTCATCGACGACGCGCTGGAGGCCATCGAGAAGGAGAACCCGAATGGAGCGGAGCGACATAGACGACCCTCAAACGTCGCCCGAAGGGTTAGCGCGGGGGCGCGAACCAATCTCTGGACCTCCGCCGATCGGTTGCGCTCCAATCTCGATGCCGCCGTTTACAAGCACGCGGTGCTCGCCCTGATCTTCCTCAAATACGGTCCCAGGAAGGATATTTTCGTTCTCCAAATACACACCCACGATTCTAAATTCCCATGTCTCTGAACCTCTCCGGCGATTTCTATCCAGCCTACAACGTGCTGGGTTTGCGACGATTCAGCGACCCGGACCGGGTGTTCGTGCGTATGACCTGCCCGAGACCCCGAGCGGATCATGACGAATTTTCTCAGAGCCTGCCCCCGTATTTGGGGCACCCTGCCAGCTATGCTGGCAATGTCATGCGCCCAAATTCATCTCCGCCATCTTGCTCGCAACCACCTTTCGAGATTTCCACCACTCCGCCTTGCTCCAGACGCCTTGCCCTGATGGACTCTACTAACTGAGCTGCAAACGACCTGAGCTCCTTGTTCTCCCTCCCATCATGCTCTCCTACGCCCCCGGTGCCCGTGTTGTTGTTCGTGACGAGGAATAGCTCGTTCGCCGTGTCGATCCTTTTTCTGACGGCGGTTATCTCCTGAACTGCGACGGTGTGTCCGACTTGGTTCGCGGGCGCTCCGCTCTGTTCCTCACCAAGCTAAAAGGTGACGACCGTATCCACCTCGGTCACCGGGGCGTGACGAACCTCACACCCTACCAACTGGACCCGGCGCTCCAGGCGCTGCGTCAACCCCGCCAGCGCATCCTCATTGCGGATGCCGTCGGACTTGGAAAAACCCTTGAGGCCGGCATCCTTGCCTCCGAGCTGATTCAGCGCGGGCGCGGCCAGCGGATCCTTGTCATCTGTTGGTCTGAACATCGGCTTCACTTCTAGCAACTCCCTCCTCTGGTAGAGATCGAGAACATGAAAGCCCTCATTGCGCCTGGAGTTGTTTCTCGATTCCTGAAAAGGCGGAGTTCAGCGGGCCTCGCGGTCGTTGATTCCCATCAGCGCGGTGGCCTCGCGGTCGAGCAGGCGTGCGATCGACCAGTTGAACCAGTGCCCGTTTTCCTTCCCCCGGGGATAGTAAGCGTCCGAGTCGTAAGGGCCGGCCAGGATCGCGCGCGCCTTTTCCAGATCTGCCCGCGCTTGGTCGGAGTGGCCGAGACGTTGTTCCGCCATGGCGGCCAAGGCGTGCGCGGTGGCATCCCGCGACAGATTCCGCGTCGGACAAGCGCGGCACCTGCTGCTCCACTCCAAGGCGCCAGCGAAATCGCCGCTCCGCCAGGACATCATGGCCAGCGACATTGCGGCGAAACCACTTTGATAGTTGCTGTTCGCCTTGTTCGCAAGAAGCGTCTTCAAAACGTCGGCATGTGGTTGCAAGCTTGCCAGCAGATCCTTGTCCGCAGTCAGGAGCAGGCAGACCTGCACCAAATTCAATCGCGCGAGCGGATCGGTGACCATTCCGTGGCGCGCGATGACATCGCTCCGGAAACGCTCGTAGTCGGAGGAATTTCCGGCCTCCAACAAGGTGGGAGCAATCGAAAGCAGAGGGAGCAAGCCATTCTCGGCCTCGCGCGAAGGGGCGAG
>JBDSNC010000016.1:0-56636 GCA_039915545.1 Luteolibacter sp. | reverse complement strand
AAAACAGCACATTTGATCAAGGTCGCCGCCGGTCCGCTCGGGGGGAGGTATTTGAAGGGACCGCGCACGCCGAAGGACGTACGCCGGGATGGCTACGGTTTCACATTCGCGGAAGCTGAGGCTTGGCCTTTCGAGAGTTTGGCGCAAGCTGAAGCGAAGGCACGCCTTGTGGATCGCCACATAGGAATGCCGCTGGGATGGGAATTTTCAACAATCAACCGAACCGATGAAGGATGACACCGAAGCGCAAATCGTCTGGAGACTCAGCAAAGCGAAAAAAGGACGCTACGTCGCTGCCTCGCGCAAAGCAGGGAAAACCCTCGTCGATTGGCTCGAAGGCATCGCCGACGCCGCAAGCCAGCCGATCGGAAACGATCATGGAACGGAGCAAGCAGGGGACGTGGCACGGCAGCGGACCGACCTGGACCAGGGATGAGGATGCACACCTGGGGACGATGAGAGACGGCGAGATTGCCAAGCTGCTCGGAAGGACGCGGGGATCTGTCGTCGCCAGGCGCAACAAGCTCGGGATCGCGGCCGCAGGACCGGCGCACCGCCCACCATCGGATCCGCCAGCGACGAACGCCGAATAGACCCAAGCACGCGACCAAACAACGTCGCAGCGCTGCGGAGGATTGCGCATCGAGCGTTCCTGTCGCCCCATGGCACGATAGTGCCGCTCCGAGTCGCCGCTTGAGAGCTTGCAGACCATTGCCGACGACGCCGGCGACGAAGGCTGCTTTTTTCTTCCCCGCTTGCCCTGTCTTCGCCGCCTCCCCCTCCTCCCCCTTGTTTTGAGATGGATTGCACGCCCTAGGTCTGCGATCCAGCGTGTTTACTCGGGAGGTCTGCTAATCGTCGCAGCGCTGCGACTGGCTTGTTTCCAATGCGTTACGGTTTCGCCTACCAGTCCTTACAGACCCACACTCCTAAAAAGTAAATTGATGAATCAAAATAAAAGGGGATCGAAGAGCTTTGCACCCGCATTGCCCTTGCTGGTCTGCACAAGGAATCTATTTGCCCTTTTCGATCCCCCTGAGGTCACCAAGCCCCACCCTTTGCACTTTTGGGACCCTTTTTCTAAATTTGCACTTTTGACATTCGCGCTACTACGTGCCGTCTCCTCTTCAGCTCGCCGCCGCCGCCCATTTGAACCGGGAAGCGGATGCACGATCGCGGAAATATCCGGTGCCGACTCAGGGGACTTTGATCGAGCGCCGGCTCGATCGGTTCAAGCGCGCGGACGCCAAGGTTTTCCGCACGCTGATGAAGCCGGAAAATGCCGACCAGGTGATCGATGCGATGCCAGTCGGTGAAGGTGAAGCGCTTCACTCCCTGCTCTGTGGCGATTTTGTGTTTTGCGATTTGATCCTGCGGATGGTCACTCGTTTCGGGGCTCCGCTGTCGTTGGTGATCACCACGCTCTCGCTGTCGATGAAGAATCTCGTGGGGATCGAAGCGATGTTCGCCGAATTTCCGAATTTCCCTCTGCACCTGGTTGTCTCCTCCTATTTCCAAAGCACGAACAAAAAGATCTTCGTCGCCCTCGAAACTCTCGTCGCGAAATTCCCCGATCGATTCACGATCACGATCGGCCGATCGCATGCGAAACTCGTGTTGCTCGACTACGGCCAGGAAGCCGGCTGCTTCGTCATCGAAACTTCTTCGAACCTGCGGAGCTCGAATTGTTTGGAACAAGTCAGTGTTTTTCGCGAGCGCGCGCTGTTCGATTTTCACCTCGGATGGGTCGAAGCCTTCCGAGCTACCAAAGCGGAGGAATGAAACCAGCCGCCGAAAGCGAAGATCCGAGCCCCGTGATCGATGCTGCCTTTTTCGAGAACATCCTCGAAACGGATCTCGCGAACATCGTGAAAAAAGCGTCGAGCGGTTTGCCCCTGAACAAGCGCGAGCGCGAGATGATCGAAGAAGAGCGGACCCGCCATACGAAAAACGCCGCGCCTTCCAACTTCAAACTTGAGGGGGAGGGGGCTAAATCGCCGTTGGAGAAAATGAACCAGGCTCAGCTTGCGGATGCCTGGGGGTATTCGGTGCGATCAATCAAGGGTTGGCTCGCTGATGGGCGAGAGAAGGGCGATCCGTGTCCACTGACGCGACCGGAGGAAATGCCTGAGTGGTTCGCCAGGGTTCACTCGCCGCGCCAGTGTCCCGACAAGCTGAGGGACTCCGCTGCGCGTTTGCTGGAGAATAACGAAGCGACGTCTGCGCCAACCATCGCTGCCGCGCCGGCGATCGAACGGATTGAGATTCCGGAAGAAGCAAAGGGGATGCTCGCGATGTTGGACCGTCTGCGCACCGCGGAAGCCACGCTCTATCAAAACTACATGGGTGCGGTTGCAGCCGGCAATGAGCAGCGGTCAACGTATCTAATGAAAGAGTGGTCACAGGTCGCGGAGAAGCTGCGAGCATTGGAAAAGGTTGCGCCGGAAACGCTGGAAAAGCTCGGGCTCTATGTGAAGAAAGCGGAGGTCGTGCGCGAACTGGAAACGCTGCATCGCGCGATCGTCAAGACAGTTAGGCAAGCGCTCCGATTGAGTCGCGCGCGGTTGAGGGCGGCCGAGAAAGTCGAGGATTGGAATCAGATCACCGATCGCATTGTCGATGAAATCTGTGAGATGCTCGTCGAAACTGATTTCGCGGAGCCGCTTGAACTGGAATCGCCCGCCGCCGCATGAATTCAATCCGGAAGTTTCTGGTCGGGGCTCTGAAGCGTGCCTGGCGGTTGATCGAAAAAAAGCCGTTGGAGGAATGGGCGGAGGAAAATATCTGGATCGACTCAAAGGAATCGATCGATAACCCGGGACCCTACAAGCGGGAGGTCGCGGTCTACGCTCCGCGCCTCCTGGATATTTTCATGGACGATCCGCAGTGGCGAACGCTGATCGTGATGAAGTCCTCGCAGTCCGGATTGACGTTCCACGTCCTGATTCAGATATGCCGGCGCGTTTCCGAAATCGCCACGTCGATCATGTATGTGATCGATTCGCTACCGAAAGCTCGGGACCTATCGGAAACCCGTCTTCAGCCACTGCTCAGAAAATGCAAGGCTCTCAAAATTGAACTCGGGGAAGGAGTTCAGGATTCGAAACTGAAGACGCTTTCTTACAATCTCAGGAATTCGATTTTGCGCCTAGCTGGCTCCGGATCGGCCGGCCAGGTAGCGTCGGTGCCTGCTGATTTCGTCGTGGGTGACGAGCTGGACAAATGGTTGAAGGCAGCGAAGGAAGCTCACAAATGGCTGCTCCTGATTCAGCGGATCAAGAAATCCGAACACGGGAAAGCCCTCGGGTTTTCCACGCCGACAGACGAAGGAGGGATAACGAACGTCGGATTCCAATCGGGCAGCCAGCACCGTTATTTCGTGCCGTGTCCGCATTGCAGTCATGAGCAACTGATGAACCAGGAACACTCCGTTTTTTCACACTGCAAGGAAGCTGATGGGAAAACCTACAACCTAAACCGGGTGCTTCATGAAACCTTCATGAAGTGCGAAAAGTGCGAGGGGAGCATTGAGGAAGATCACAAGATCGAGATGTTCCTGAAAGGCTCGTGGCGACCGACCAATTTCAAGGAAATCGAGGTCGATGGAATCAAGCAGCTCGTTCCCGGATGGGTGCCAGGCGAAATGAGCGCTCACATTTCAGATTTTTACTCAACGCATCCTCGTAGCTCGTGGGGAGTTCTCGCCTTTGAATTCATCCAGGCTCAAGGGAGTTCGGAACTGCTTCACAACTGGACCAACGGCCGTGCAGGCTTGCCGGTCAAAAAGACGGTCGCCGACGTGCAGATGCTCCACATCCTGCGTCTCCGCGGTAACTACAAGCGCGGGACACTCCCTATCATGCCTTGCATCGCCACCCTTCAGGTGGATAACCAGGGCGATCACCAGAAGTGGCTATGGATGGGCTTCCTACCGAATGGAACCCGATTCGTGATTGATTATGGGATCACGATTGATCGCCGCGAAATCAAAGACATCATGCTTCGTCCCATCCGGGTCATCGATCCGGAAACAAAGACGGAAAAGGAAATTTTCGTTCAAGCCGGAATTATGGATGAAGGGGGAAAAGACGGAACCTCCTATGAAGTCCGGAAGTTTTGCAAGCCGATGTATCCTTTCATGGTGCCGTGCAAAGGGCGGGGAAAAATTCAGGCGAAAAACACGATTCACTGGAGCGATTCGAAACTCGACAAAGGTGGTAACGAAACAATCGGTGTCTGCCACTTTGACGATGATGCGTTCAAACGGGAGCTCTACATCGACCTTATTCGAAAACACGACCCCAAGCGGATTGAGGAGTTCGATTTGCCCCGCTTGTGGTTTCCGTCCAATATCGACGAGACGTTCATCCGCGAAATGTGCGGTGAAGAGCTTGTGAAAGAGTTGGATGCCGCCGGTATCGAGCAGCTCGTCTGGAAATCGAAGCCGCCTAACGACTACGGCGACTGCGTAAAAATGGGGGGAGTGCTATGGAACACCATCGCCCACCGGTTCAGCAACTCGCCACTTTGACAACGCGCTCGGAACGTGGCCGTTTCCGAAACCGTAATTGCAGCTTATATCCGCTGCTACAACCCTGCCCAGCTTCTGGCCGCTTTGAATCAGGCGCTCGCCGACCGCACAGCAGGCGTCCTGGTCACACAGGTTAATTTTCAAGATGGCGGGGGATCAGGAGTGCCAATCACCGGCGATCCTAACGAGTTGATCGAGATCCTCGAAATCTGCCTTCAGCGGACTGACAACCCGGAAGCTACCGGGCAAAAACCAATTTCCTCTGTCATGAACTTTAACAGCCGTCGATCCGAAACATGAGCCGAGCTTCCGAACGCCGTAGCCGCCGAGAAAACGCCGCCAGCGCACGAGCGATGAGCGAAAAAGCTCAGTATGAAACTGCCTCCGCCCAGCTAAAATCTATCAGCGGCTTCGATGGTGCAAATCAATCCACCCGCCGGGGCTGGATTTATTGGCCGACGCTCGACACAAAGCGCGAATTGGACAGCTATTCGCGCACCGAGTTGCTTCGAAAGAGCCGTTGGCTCCGCGCGAATTTCGGGCTCGCCAATCGGATTTGCTCGGGACTCGCCGATCTGATCGGTTATCTATCACCCGTATCTCTCTCGGGAGACCCTAAATGGGACGAAATCTGTGACAATCACTGGGAAGATCGCGCCAACGAAGCCGCCGTAGTGGACGCTGCCGGCCAATTTGGTATCCGGTCGATGCAAATCGAAATCAACAAATCCTCGTTCGGAGATGGCGATGTGTTGCCGGTGTTGATCAAGGGCTCGACTGACGGCGTCATGATCTCGAATTACGAAGCGCATCAGATTTGTAGCCCTCCGGGTGCGGATAAGACTTGGATCGATGGGGTGAAGATCAACAAGTTCCGCCGCCACGTTGCCTACGGTTTGCGTGATGACGACGGTGCTGTGAAAACGATATCGGCGAATGACGCGCTTTATTACTCGCATCCCGACACGCTCGGGAGAATCCGGCCGCCAACGATCCTGGCGCATGCGGTGAATCACATGCAGGACATCAGCGAAATCCTTGCCGACGTGAAGTTGACCATCAAGGTTGCCGCGCAGCTCGGATTGTATCTCGAAAACACAACAGCGAATCCCGGTGGTCACGACGGGGCTCGTTCACTCGCCGCCGGTCTCCGCGACGAGCGAGCGAAAGAGGGTGATGGAACACCTGAAAACCCTCCAGCGGATTACAAAGTCGAAGATCTGTATCGAGCGAATGGAGGCATCGCGAATTTGCCGGCTGGTACCAAAGTGGGCGTGATTCAGGATGCTCGACCCCACCCGAACCAAGTAGCATTGATCGAATATTTGATTCGTGACATTTCCTGGGGCGTGGGTGTTTCACCGGACTTGCTTTGGAACATCAAGGAACTCGGAGGAGCGAATTCCCGGATTGCAAACGCCGATTTGGACCGCTGGATTTCCTGCCGTCTGCTTCGCTTGCGCACATGGCTGCAACGATTCCGTGCGATTTGGATTTCCCACGAAATTCTAGCTGGTCGTTTGCCCGAGCCGGCCGGATCCGCGCAGTATTGGAGAGCTACTTTTCTGCCTCAAGCCAGCCTCACCGCCGACAAGGGAAAAGTCGGAAACCTCAATATCTCACTGGTCGCCAACGAAATGCGCTCACTCCAAACGCACTTCGCGGAGGAGGGACTCTATTGGAAGCGGGAACTTCTCCAGATTTCCAAGGAAAAGGAATATCGCAAAGAGCTCGGACTCGCGCTCGAAGAAGTAACCCAGCAACTGAAGAAAGCAGCCTAACTGTCGCAGCGCTGCGACAACTTTACGTTTATGAAACAAATGCCCCACGTCGCTGCCGCGCTCTATGGTTTTCCATGGAGCATTTTGCCGCAATCGCATACCGAACTCGGCTTGCTCTATCGAAGTTACGTTCGAGGGGAACTGCAACTGGCTCCGGAGGCGCTCGCCGCCAGTGGGGAGCCGAGCTTTGGAATTTCCTACGTCGCGAATCATGCCGAGGGAATCGCGGTGCTTTCTCTTGAGGGAGTCATTACGAAGCGGGCTCCTGAAATGTTTTGCGGGCCGAAGCTCGTGGATCTGGCGAAACTTGATGCAGTTATCGACGATGTCGCCGCCGATACAGCGATCGAGACCGTAGTTTTTGATTGGAGCTCACCTGGGGGAATGGTGATCGGACTCCAGGAAACTGCCGAACGTATCCGCGAGCTCGCGGAAGTGTATGACAAAAGGATTATCGCCTACACCGATTTTCAATGCTGCTCCGCGGGCTATTACCTCGCTGCCGCCGCCGACGAGATTTACGCAGCTCCTTCCGCCGTGATCGGATCAATCGGCACTTATTGCGCGGGCCTTGACGATTCGCGCGCTTGGGAAATGGACGGAATGGAACTGATTCTCGCAAAATCCGGATCGCTCAAAGCGATGGGCCATCCAGGAAAACCGTGGACTGACGAGGAGCGTGCTTGGCTTCAAGAGAAAGCCACCACTGCCGGCTCTGAATTTCGGAACTGGGTGACGGCCCGCCGCCCGCAAATTGCAAACGAGACAATGGAAGGCCAGTGGTTTTTTGCGAAGGAAGCGCCTTCCCTCACGGACGGCTTTTACCGCGACCTCCCAGCGTTACTGGCCGACCTGATGCACTGAATTTGACAACTCTGCAAACCGTATGCTTCGAAACAATTTCAATCCGCTCTATTCGAAAGCCGAAGTGGAGCCCTCTACCGGTCCGGGAAATTCGCCCGCGCCAACTGAAAACAATCCCGAGGGTGAAGCCACAGAAACTGATCCCGATGCCGATGCGGATCCTGATTCGGACGCCGAACCTAAAACGCCCGCTGAACCAGGAGAAACTAACGCACCTGCCGCTGCCGCCCCGCTGTCTGCTTTCGAACGCGGCAAATTGAGAGCCCTCGGAAGTGGAGCCCTCATTACCCGTTTGGAACAAGCCGAGGGAAATCTCGGAATCGCCCAAAGCGAGGTGACCAGGCTCACGGCGGAAAACGTCAAACTCAAAGCGGATCTCGCCGCCGCACAGAAGGAAACTCCATTGAAAGTAGCCGAAGCTGCAAAAGGCAAAGACGAAGCTGTTTCAAAAGGGGTGATCGCCCAGCTCGGCAAGCTCGGAATCACCGAAGCCGCCGCACCTTCACAGGTTGCCGCCGAAAACACCCCCGAAGGGATGCTGGAGCATTTCCAAACCCTTAAAGGCGCGGAGAAGACAACCTACTGGCGAGCTAACAGCAAAGCGCTGAAAGCTGCCGAAGCATCTCGCCTCGCCGCAAAATCCAAGTGATCCCCGCCCGCCGTCTAATAACCAAAATCTCAATTCCAACTCCCTAAAATCATGGCCCTTGCCGCTGGACTCCAAGTCACCGAAATCCTCGATGCAGCTTTGCTCGCATTCCGCCGTCAGATCATGCCCATCCGCATTTTCGCGAATGCCTGGCGGAAGGGTCAGCTGCCATTGCAGAAGGGGCAGACGATGTCCGTCCCTTACTATCCGCTGGAAACCGCCGCTTCCACCGACTTCGTCCCGGCGAACGGCTATGTATTCGCCGGGCCGAATGCCTCCACTCGGGATATCACGGTCGACAAGCGGAAATATCAAGGACTTGTCACCACTAGCGCGGAACTGAGTCGTTATAACTTCGATCCGGTAAAACTTGGCCAAATGAAGGGTGCCAAGCTCGGCCTCGATGTCGTCAACGACATCCTCTCCCTCATCACTGCCGCGAATTACGGTGCCGCATCCTTCACCGGCCTTTCGTCCACCTTCGATGCGGACGACGTCGCCGATATGCAGCTCGCCTGCGCCCTGGCAAACTGGCCGAAGGAAATGCGTTCGCTCGTCATCGCCGAGGCATACAACAACGCCTTGGTGAAGGATAATGCCATTCAGGCCGTTTACGCCTCTGGTACCACCGATCCACTCTACGAAGGGCGCATGCCGCGCCTCAATGGTTTCGACGTGGTGGATTCGAACGAGATTCCCGCCAACGGCGAAAACCTGATTGGTTTTGCCGCCTATCCATCGGCGATCCTGGTCGGCTTCTCTCCGATCGAGCCCGCTCCGGAAGTCCTGGCGCAGCTCACCGCCTATGAAGTCGTGGAGGATCCTGAAACCGGTATCTTCCTCGAATACCGCCGCTGGGGTAATGCCCAGATGGATGCCGCTTACGAAGTCATCGAGTGTAACTACGGTTACGCCAAGGGCGAGGCTGCTGCCATCAAGCGCATGGTCTCCGTCTGATCCATTCACCGCGGGGCTTGCCAATGGCAGGCCCGGCTCTCTTACGAAAACTTTCCCAATTTCCTGTTATGGCAAAATACGCTCTCATCATCGCCAGCATCCTACACGACGGCGGTGTTCCTCTCGTCATTTCCGGTCCCGAGATTCCGTATGATGAGCAGCGGGCACGGTTCAAAGAAATCATGGGCGAGCGGGTGCATCCCGAATTCGCCCGCGTTGATTTTGTTGATTCCCGCCGTGGAACGACAAAGCACAAAATGTTCATTACGCCTGATGAGGCGGAGCGTCGCACCGTCGAGCTTGCCCGTCAGCAACGCGAATTTGATGACGCGCAAATGTCGCCGGAGGAGCGGGCAGCGAAAGCGAAGGCCGATGCCGATGCCGATGCCGATGCAGCGGCCAAAGCGAAAGCCGACGCTGCGGCCGCCGTGAAAGCGAAAGCCGATGCCGACGCAGCAGCCGTCGCGAAAGCAAAAGCCGATGCCGACGCAGCGGCCGCCGCGAAAGCAAAGGCCGATGCCGATGCAGCAGCCGCCGCGAAAGCGAAAGCCGATGCCGACGCAGCAGCCGTCGCCAAAGCAAAAGCCGATGCCGATGCAGTAGCCGCCGCGAAAGCAAAAGCCGATGCCGACGCCAAAGCGAAAGACGACGGAAAGAAATCCTGATTTTTTGTCAGCAATAGTGATTATGTCAGCCCCGCTCTTGGGTGAGAGCGGGGCTTTTTCGTGCCCGGTTGACATCCCATTCCATTTCATGGGACTCAAAGGCGCTGGATTGAACCGTTTCCGTCAGCAGGTGGATGCCGTGCTTGATGACTTCTTTCCCGCGTCCCTGCTTTTCGACGGGATCCCCGTCACCGGTTCCTCACCGGGCGGACGTGTCGTCACCGAATACATGGACGCCGGCGAATCGAAAAACTTCCGCTTTCCTTTCCGCGTCCCTGTTTCCTCGCTCACTGCCGCTCCCGAAGTTGGTAATTCCGTCGACTGGATCGTTTCCGGCACCCAGACACTCCTTCTCGAAATCACCGAAGTCGCCACCCGTCCGCACGACGCGCGCTATCACCTGGTTTGCAAGATCCGCCGCGTATGAAACTTTTCATCGGCCTCGATCCCGGGAAGCTCGAAGCTCAGAAGCGGGCGCTGCAGGGAGTTTTAGAAAAACGTCTCGATGCCGCCCGCGCCATTCTTCGCGATGCTCTCACCGAGACCGGTGGCGAAGTCGCCGAGGCGCTATCCGCCCGCACCTTCCCTTCGGAAATGGCCATCGGCATCGCCGTCAAAGCCATGCGCTTCGATCTATCCCTAGTCTATTGCACCGAGGGAAGAGCCTTTGAGATTCTCAAGGGCAGTGCCGGTCTAGGCGTTGCCAACCGCTTTTACGGTGCCTTCAAGCGTGGTGATCTATCTGCCGCCGCTCACATCGTCCGCACCACCGGCTCGCCCATCGCCAGCATCATCATCGGCCAGGCACTGCGTCCCGAGCTGCGTGAATCCGTCCGCGATAAGGATGGCCGCGTCGTGTGTGCCTATCCGCTCCAACTTGTCACCGCCGCCGAGCTCTCCGCCCACGCGAAGCTCGCCATCATGGAAATCGGAAAGACGTCCGCCGGATGGTCCGCCTGCGCAGAGCAGCTCGGGGGCGATGGCAATGCCATCAAATGGAAAGGCACCGCCCAGCACGGCAGCGGCGGCGGACACGTCGAGTGGCAGGAGGATGAATTCGGCGTGCACCTCAAGCTCGAAAACGAGATGCCCCTCGCCCGCAAACACATCTCCCCCGGCCAGGTCGATGCCATCATGCGCCCCGCCCGCGAGCGTCTGCTCAAGCGGCTGGAGCCCATCGCTAAAAGTTCCGCCGCATAAACAGTCCCATTCCAACACTCACCACCATGCCCGAAACCACGATCCCCGATGCCCTGGCCGCCGATCTGCGCGACTATTTCCTTTCCGCGCAGCCCGATGGCGTCGCCATCCCGGCCGGCTCCTGCCGATTCCGCCACGAGGTCACCGAGCTTCCCTCGCCGCGCCTGGTATTCCTCGCCGGCGATCCGAAATTTGTGCTCCGTCAGGACACCACCGCCATGGTCCCTATCACTCTCGAATACATCAGCTCCATGGATCGCGTCACACCGGACGAGCACCGCACCACCGCCGGCCTGATCGACGGCTGGATGCGCGCCATCCGCGCCGCGAAACGCCGGAATGCCATCGCTACGCGCACCTATTTGCACGAGATCGTCATCCGCCAGCCGGTCACCTCGATCCGTAAGGAAGAGCGTGAGGAAGTCACCACCCTGCGTGCCGACATCACCGTCACTCTCTGCACTGTCACCGAGATTTGACATCAGCGCGGACGCATGCCCGCTACTCTAGTCACTCTCCTCGGATCCACCGGACAACACGGCATCGCAGCCGATGAAACGGGAATGCTCATCTCCAAGCTCGATGACGTTTCAAAATGCCGCAGCAATCCGCAGTTGAACCGCGTGGGCAACCAGGTGGGCAGCGCGGATTTCAATGAAACCATCGAGATCGACATCGAGGGCGAGATCACCGCCACCACTCCATGGGCGCAGAAGATTTCCGCCGAACTGACGCTGACTAACACCGTTGACCTCACTCATATCCAACAGACCACCGCCGGCAAGACCTACATCCAGGAGGTCAAGCGTTCCCGCGGCCGTGACAAGTGGGTCGATATCAACGTCAAAGCCGTGCTCTGGCCGAACTACGCGTAAGCGCACTCAAAACCCGTCCCGATCCCCGCCACCATGTCCTCCGTCGTTTCACTGGTCACCGCCTCGTTAGAGACTACTAACACCAAGCTCGCAGGCTGCCTGTCAAGCTGCGGCATCAAGCTGCGGAAGGGCAATGAGTTCATGCAGCTCATGGGGGATCGAGGCGAGCAGACCTGCTGGTTTTTCGAGGAGAAAAGCCCCTGTGGCCAGTATGACACCTCCGCCCTCATCGCTGCCTGGGACGACAAGGAATGGCACGAGAAAAACCCGGAGCATCCGTTCGCCTACATGAAAGTGGCCTTCGACAATGCGGAGCGCCTCACCGATTTCGCCCGCCGCAGCATCCCCACCGTGGCCGTCGCGAAGGGCAAGAAGGTCGCCTACCTCTCCCTCAATGCCTCGGATTCCCTCCAAAAGGAAATCTTCACCAAGCTCAACAAACGCTAACTCTTCGTCTGCCTCTTTCTATCAACCATCAACTCTCAACTCTCAACCAATCTTATGTCAGAACCAACCGCCTCCGCCGGACCCACCGTCAAACTCACACCCACCTTCAAAGTCGGTGAAACCGTCATCGAAATCGCCACCGGCGAGGAAATGAAAATTCTCGAAATCGTCAACGAAAACCTCCGCATCGGCGGCCGTGCCGGACTCATGCCACCCACCGGCGTCGAGAAAAAAATCTGATAGTAAACACCGCAAAGGCGCAAAGAGAAATCCCCCCTCTTCCTCCGCGCTCCCTTTGCGACCTCCGCGCCTCTGCGGTTCCTCTCTCCATCCCACCGATCCCCGCAAATGTCTCCCACTCCATCCCGCGAGCACATCCTCGCCACCTGCTTTTCCGACATCCCGTCCGAAATCAAAGGCATCCAGCTCCGCCAGCTCTCCGCCGGCTCCTTCACCCTCCTCAGCCGCATAGGGAATCCGATGATCGTCGGAGCTGCCGCCGGGGCCGGCGACCAGGCCTCCATGTTCGAGGCCGTCATCGAATACCTTTGGATCCACTCCGCCGATCTCGACAAGGTTTCCGCCATCGCCACCAAGGAGCAGATCCCGGCTGAGGAAATCGCCAAGCTCGGATTCTCCCTCACATTCGGTGACATCCTCGGATTCCTGGAAGGCTACAAGACCAGTTCGCTCCGAATGCAAGCAGCTCTAGCGGAAGTGGAGGATGAGGATGATGCCGAGGGAAAGTCGGAGACTCTCCCCACTGGCTCGCCAGCCTTGTTTTTGCCCTCGGGGGTGCTGGAGACCCCGTCCGGGAGCGATACATCCTCTGGCTCATGCCCATCGAACGAGCCTTTGCCTATCTCCACGCTGCCAACGTCGCCAACGGCGCAACCTGCCGTTGGGTCATCGATCTCCCCGGAGACGCCGGTGCCATCGCCGATTCCCAAGCTGTCTTCGATTCGCTCCGAGGAAGATGGCGGGCTTTAACAGATTCTAGCGAACCCGACTGAACCTTATGGAAGGAATGGAAATCCCCATCGGCGGAGACCTCACCGGCCTCCAGGAAGCCTTCGCGGCCGTCATCGCGGCGATCGATCGCATGGGTGCGCAGATTGCAGCAGCATTACAAGGAGCTAACAATGCTGCCGCGACGACAGAAAAGAGCATGGACCGCCTGAAAACCTCCGCTGTTTCGAATGCGCAGGCATGGCAGCGCGCGGAGACCATGTTCCAGCGGGGATATAAGGTTCTATCAAGTGTTGCAAAAACAGGAGCTGACGTAGCTGTTGCGGTCGGTGGTATGACTCGCGCGTTTCAGGCGCTTAACAAAGCGAGCGTTGCGCTACAAAATGGAGCGACCATCGCAACATCGATCAACGGATGGATCAAATCAGCCGGTGGTTTTGTTGCCGCATTCAAACAAATTCCCGCCGCCATGGCTGCCGTGGCTTCGAATCCCACGTTTCAAAAAATCGTGGTCGGAGCCGCGGCGGCGGTGGCAGGTGTGATCGCCATCCGCACCGCCTGGCGTACCGCTGCCGCCGGTGCCTCCGTGCTCGGCAGTGCCGCCGGAGCCGTCTTCCGTGGCATGATCGCCTCCGCGCGCACCGCCGCCAGCACCATCGCCTCCACCTTCCGCGGCATCGCCTCCGCCCCCGGCAAGCTGCTGGGTGGCATTCCCGGCCTGCCAATCGCCGGACTCGTCTCCGCCGCCGGTGCCGTGGCGCTCCTCACCAGCCAGGTCAGCAAGGCCAGCGATGCCGCCGCCGTGTTCGAGGACATGAATGTTTCCGTCACTCATTTCATGGGCTCCGTTAGCAAGGCGAACGAGCTGATGAGGGACCTCGCGGACTTTGGAAACCGCACCCCGTTCGAAACCATCGACGTACAGCAAACGGCCGAGGGCCTGCTAGGCGCTGGCATCCGTGGCGACGTCGCTGGCATCACAAAGGATCTCGCTGCCGTGGCGAAGAATGGCGAGCAACTCAAGGAACTGGGAGACGCTCTCGGCAAGAGCTTCGCCAAAGGAAAATTCCAGACCGAGGAATTGAATAAGTTCGTCGAACGTGGGATTAACCTGATTCCCGCGCTGCAGGCGGTTGTTGGAAAAACCGGAGTCGAGTTTCAAAAAGCCGTCGAGGCCGGACTTGGCTTCGAGACCGTCACCAAGGCTATCCGCATGATGAGTTCGGAAGGTGGCCAGTTCTTTGGACTGTTGGAAAAACGCTCCCGCACTTTCAACGGCCTCACCTCCACCCTCGCCAGTGGCTGGGCGGACATCCGCCGCGCATTCGGTCAGCCGCTCAATGACGCCCTCAAGCCCATCCTCGAAGCCCGCATCGCCAGCATGGGAGCGATGCTGGAGCAAGCAAAGAAACTTGGAGAGAGCGTCGCCAGTGCTATTTCCATCGGCTTCCAGGCATTCAAGGAAGGCAAGGTGATGGATCTGATGTCCGCCGGCATCAACGTGGCTTTTGAAGGCGGAATCGATACTCTCATGCGCGGTTTGCGAGGAGCGGTTGCCTTCATGGCTACGACTCTGCCTCCAATCTTTTCGGCTCTTTTCGCCACTCTGAGTGATCCCAAATTCTGGAGTGGGTTGGAACACGTTTTTATCGGCCTCGGAAAGACGATCGCTGCCGAAATCAGCGCGGCGCTTCCTGGAGCAGATCTGGATGAAATCGCAAAGGACCGTGTGGCCGCATCGGATGCGATGAATACCGGAAAAAGGGAAATCAAACGAGCGGGCGACGGCGTAAATCTCGGGGAAGTGATCGCGGACACTTTAAGGTCCGGGGCGGAAGCTGCTCTAAAAGCAGCGGCGGGACCGCAGACTGCCGGGCTTCAAACGGCCATGGAGAAATGGCTCGGCATTATTTCCGATCTGAAAATCGGCATGCTCTACGACAAGAAGCCCGCTGCTAACAAGGACGGCAGCGCCATCGCTCCCAAACCCATGCCCTCGCCGATGGACGCGCTCAACAAAGCCATCGCCCCCGCCGTCATGTCCATGGCGCGTTTCGGCGGCGGCGGCGGATCGGTCGCCATCTTCGGAAACCTGCTCTCGGAAAACCGGAAGCAGACGAACTATCAGCGGCAGATGGTCGACCTGATGAAACCCGGTAAACCGTTAGTCGCACGCTTCGCATGAGTATCGCCGCTGAAAAAGTCACCAAGATCAATCTCTCGAAACGCGAGGGAGTGGAGTGGGAGGTCGAGTTTGATATCGAGACGAACAAGGTCACCGGCTCCGCCGTTTACACCGATGACTTCGAGGGCTGGATGGCCCGTGCCCCCTCCGGGAAAAGCTCCTTCCCGGACATTCCTGCCCTGATCCTGCGCAAGATCAAGGGCATCCGCGAGGAAGGACTCAAGGTCAAGGTCCTGCTCAGCTACGAGGCCAATGATCCCGAGGCCAGCTACCCCGGCCGCGACAAGGGCAAGATCCAGCGTTATACTGTAGAGCCATCATCCGGTGAGGAACCGTTGCTAACATTCCACAAGCTGAAGGACCTGGTAAACTCTTCCAAGGAAGCCATCGCCGAACTGCTCGCCAGCGGCCGCGCTCCAGCCGATTTCGCCAAGGCGACCGCTGCCATCGGTGCGGATCCTCTCGCCCTATTCGCTGTGGACAAGATCCGCGATGGCCGGGAAACCTACCTGCACGCCGGCATCATGTGGGTGGAGCGTTTCCAGACCAAGAAGCTGAGCGATCTGGAGTGCGACAAGTTTTTCACCATCATCGATGCGGGTGATGTGCCCGGAGGTCCGCCACCACTAGCAGATGGTGCCACCTGGCTCTACGTCCCCGGCACCGCCACGCCGAATGCGGATGGAGAAAGCTGGGAGATGGAACGCAAGTGGCAGGCGTCAGATAGAGGAGGATGGGATACCTGGCTTTACGGCACAGAGACCACACCAGACCCATGAGGAACATTTTCAATCTATTGCTGCCCAAGCCCGTTAGTAAGGACGATCTGATCTACGGCAGTGAGTGGAATCTCATCATCAAGGCGCTCGCCAGCATCCTCGTGGAGCTCCGCGCCGTCACCGTGCAATCCTCCGGTGACATTGTCATCAAACGGGACAATAACGGCTCATTTGCCCGCCTGCGCCGCCGGATCCGCGGTGGCAGTGCCGCTGCTGCCGGGCCATGTCCTTTTGGTGAAATCATCACCTACACCGAGGGCACTGATTCTGATAGCGAAAGCAAGACCGGAATCCGCGGCGGCTACCTGAAAGCCGGAAAGAAGTACTGGCGTGTTCCTAACTGGGAAGGCCCCGCAGAAGATGGGAAATATCCGGTGTGGCTGCGCATCGATGTCACCGCAAATACCGACTCCACCAACGTCGCCACCCTCTCCGGCCTCAAGACCAGCGAGCGGCCGACGTGGGAGCACGGCGAGGAAAGCGACGATTACGAGGACCAGGTCATTCCGGACCAGTTTCCCACCAGCGATCCCGGTGCCGGCGTCTCCATTGTGCCCCTCGGTGTGATGACCGTGGCGGATGGGAAGAAGACTCTGGACCGCACCGGCTGCGGCAATATCCACCTCACCCACTGCCCTGGTGTACTCGATTACTATCGAGGGCCGACCGGCTCGGACTCGGACTCAGCCACTCCCTAAAGCATCATGGCGCTGGACCTCGACAAGCTGATAGGAACGCTGCGCGAGTGCGGATGCTGCACACCGCCGGAGTGCTGCGCGCCGCTCATCGAGTGCCAGTCCGGATTTGCGAGAGCTTACCGAGTCGGTTTCCACGATCCGGGCTCGGACTCATACACCGGTTCCGATTACGCGGCGGAAGCGTGGAGGCGCACACGCTACCTGCGGAGCGTGGCAGAGCAGCACGGCATCTCGCTGGAGCCGTCAGTCGTGGAATATCCGAGCGGCGGCGGCACCTACACCGAGAGCACACTGGAGGCGGACTGGGTTATCCGATTCATCATGGAATACGACCAGGGATTCAGTGCGGCCACCGCCGGCGCCTATTTTTCCTTTGGTGATTGTGAGCGCACCGATGCCGTCGCCACAGATCGCTGTGAATACTCCGGAGGCTGGACCAGCCAGCGATTCTATCCGTATGACGAGGGTGATGGCTGGGCGAACTATCTGGGCTGGCAGGAAATCGGCGTGCTCGATGACGCGTCCGGCGAGCTTGACCCCGCATGGACCGCGTGGGAAGCAGCAGCGGGGGATTGGGATACCGCGCACCCGGACTATCCCGGTGAAGTAGCGGATTACGAGGCCGCCCATGCCACCTGGGAGACCGACTATGCCGCCTATGTGGTCGCCTACGATGCCTGGGTGGAAGGAGGCAGTGTGGAAGGGGAGGAGCCGGTAGCGCCGGTGGAACCCACCGCACCCGATGCTCGGCCGCCGGAACCCGCTAAATACTATCCGCCGTGCACCATGCGGTCCACCATCACAGTCACCCTGTGGGAACGATCTGGCGGAGAAACTGTCTTAATAGAAGACACTGAGGAAGCGCCGAATCCTTCCACCACCATCGTCATCCCAGGTAGCGTCGCCGGCGATAATTCGCCGAGTGTCGTCAACTACGAGTCTCCAGTCACAATCGAGGAGTGGATCGCGCTCGTGGAAGAGTGGATTTCACCCCGTGCGAATTTCGATCATGCGGAGGGCTCGGATTCGTTATCCTGTCCGCCCGGCAATCTCTGCCGGGCGACCAAGGCAATCGGTGATAACCGGTCCTGGCTGTCATTCACCGGAGACTATCATGCGGATTGGTTTCGTTTCCGGATCAAGCTGAACAAATGCTGCGCCTGGACCGCCATCCGCTCGGAGTGGGTGCGCGTGGCCTATCCGGCTGTTTGGCTGGATTGGTTAGGGGTGAAAAATTCCACCGAAGGAAGCGACCCGGTGCCACCGGAGCCCGAGGAGCAGCCGGAGAAGCTCGTGCAGGCGTGGACGTGGACCGGCACCCCGCCGCGCTGTGACGAATCCGACTCCGGATCCGATGCGAACAATCCCTTCGATGAGGAAGCGATGTGGTCGCCGTTTTCTCTCGTCATCCGCCTGCCGGACGGCGCGGACCACCAAGGAATCATCGCTAACAGGAACTACAAACAGAAGTGCTACGCCGCTCCGTTCCAGGCGATGGAGGAAGTTTTTGGAACCTATGAGCACGAATCCGAATCCGTTTGACCCGGAGCTGCACGGTGGCGTGCAGTTTGATCACAGCGAGCCAGTCACGGGATTCGATGACCGGGCCGCCAAGGTGCGTTTCCGTCTGAAGGGCAGCAGCCAGGGGCCGATCTATCAGGGGCAGCACATCTACCAGGGCTGCGTGGGCTGCGGTCAGCCGGTGGGACCGTTCAGGAAGCGCCTGCCGAAACCATTCCGGATCCACGACCCTCTCGGCGAACGGGCGATTGTCATCCCCTGGCTCTCCACCGCGGTCGCGTGGAGCGAGCTGAAATTCAGCCTGCGCGCGATTCACCGGCATTTCACGGATCGCGAGTGTCCCATCTACATCATCGGCGATGCGGCTCCGCTGTGGCTGAGGCAGGGCGGGAGAGTCCGGTTCATCCCCATCGATTCCTACAAGCTTTCGAAAGAAGCGGGCCTGTTCGAGGCCGTACAGCTCGGCATGCAGATCGCCGACACCGTGGGATGGTGGAACGATGACATCTATCTGCTCCGGGACACCGGATGGGATGACATGAGGGTGGCACTCACCGACGGGGATCTGCGGGGAATCGAGACCGTATTGCGGCAGTCCGGAGTCGTCTGGCAGATCGGGCTCGGCGAGGCCGTGGAGGATCTAAAATTGCTGGGAAAGACAACATTCCGCTTTGCCACGCACACACCGTATCTTTTCGAGATCGAGAAATCCCGCGAGATTTTCCGCACGTTTTACCTCCATCACAAAGGTTCCTGGGTCACGCTCTACCACAATTTCCACGCCACTCCGCACATGCCGGAAGGGCCTTGGAAGGTGCAGAGCCTGCCATCGGACAAACCCGCCGCACGCTACCTGAACCACCGCCACACCGGGCCGGACAAGAAAACAAAAGAGGAACTCGTGAGGATGTTTCCGGACCCCGCGCCCTGGGAGCTTTGACATCGCCCCGGAACCATGCCCTTGGACATCGACCTTGATTATAATGACCGGATCGTTTCCGGTGCCGGAACCAAGGACAAGCTCGCCCTCCTCGAATTCAAGCGTGACACATCCGGGGAAATCCCCGTGCGTTTCTGGCGCGCCGGTATCCAGGTGGAGCTTGCTGACGGCGCAGTCGGATTCTGCGGCATCAAGCCCCGCGGCGAATACGATGCGGATCCGCTCGTTTACGCAGGAGAGTGGACCAAGACCGGCACCGGAGATACCACGCTTTACACCTTCTATCCGGAGTTCGACGGCGTCGCCCTCGCCGCGCTGCTAGGCTCCGGAAATGATGACGTCTCCGATGATGTCCCCGTCATCACCGGCATGTTCGAAATCAAGTGGGTGGCGGATGGGAAAAAGCACCGCACCCAATCGGTCGATACCCTCATCTATAACGACATCCTCAAGGATCCCGACGGCACTCCCTCCGCGTTCCCCGCGCTGTGGGCCGCGCCGCTGGAACTAACGGCCCCTCCTGTCCAAGGCGTGGCAGCCGTCAGCCAGGTGGAGACGGCCACCGTGGTGGCACCAGCCGGATGCACGAGCAACGGCAGTGTGATCATGGCCGTCACGGCCGCAGGCGTGACCGGCTCGCCCCTCGCACTCACGGCACCAATCACCACCGCTACCCACACCACCGCCGCCCTCATCGCCGGTGCGATGCGCACCGCCCTGCAAGCCAGCGCCGCACTCACCGCGCTCTACACCGTGGGCGGTGCCGGCGTCTATGTTACCCTCACTCGCATCAATCCCGCCGCCAATGACGCCACGCTCAATCTGCAAATCGCGGGCGGCTACGGAGTGACTGGCGCGGTATCCAGCGCAAACACGACCACCGGCGTAGCGCTCGTGCTCGGCACGGTGGCCACCGCCCTTGGACAACTCGCCATCGTAACGACCACCAACGACAGTGGCACATTCAAGGATAATTGGGTCGCCGCCGCCCTCTCCCCGGTCGCCTGGAATCCACCCGGAAACATCTACAAGGACCGCACTACCGGTTTCTATCACCGCCAGTTTTTCGACGGCGGGACACCGATTTACGAACTCGCCTACCCATGAAAACGCTCGCCCTTCTCTTCGCCCTCGCATCAACCGCTTTCGCTGCCCAAACGCCGACCTTCAAGCCAGCAGGACAAACCACCGCGAACGATTTCACCGCTACGAACCATTTCGCCGGTAACTCGCAATATGCGGGTGCCATCAGCTACGGGATCGGAACCACGTTTGCATTCGATACCGGCGTCGCGACTCTTTTCAAAGCCGCCGCCGGCCTGACACCTGGAGCCAACGTCCAGGCCTACGACCCAGACCTGACAACCTATGCCGGAATCCCGCCGGCTGCGAACGTGCAATCGTTCCTCGGTGCGGCCAACTACGGGGCGATGAAAACTCTGCTCACGCTGAACAACGTTGATAACACCTCGGATGTCAACAAACCCGTGTCCTCACTGACATCGACCGCGCTGGGCCTGAAAGTCGATCTGACGCAGCTCAGCACGATAGGCGGACCGGGTAAGGTAATGAAAGCCGACTCCAACGGCGACTTCGTCGCCGGAGTCACGACCGCCAGTAACGATCTTCTTGGTCTGGGGGGTAATTTGTGGATGCCGAACCGTCGCGGACTCCGCTGGTATAAAACGGACGGAACCGGCTCCGGCTATTTCATCCAGCCTAACGAAGAGCACGACGGGTATGGCGGCGAGCTATTCATCCAAGCTCCTTGGCGGATAGCCTTGCTGGCACACGGCCCAATCCAAGTCGGCCTGAATGATCCTGTCCGCTATCCAATTTGCTTCGAGATGACTACGGGGGCAGCAACGGCGACCGACACAATGAAGGCCAGCTATCCGATTACCTACCTCACAAAAACCTGGAACAGCGGGTCGCCATCCGGCGGGCAGGTGATTCAACAAGCATGGCCGGTCAACAATAACGGGACCAACCCGGTTTTTCGAACCTACATGAACGGAATCGTGTGGGGAAAAGACGGCGGCGCGCCGGACGCTACCACGGGAAATGCGACCGGCGACCTTGTGTCTGAAATCGACGTGACCGGCACATGGACGCCGGGCCTTGCTCCCGCCTTCGTGTCTCTGACGGATGGGGCCACGATCACTCAGACATGCAGCAAATACAAATCCGTTCAGGTCGCCAGTGTGCAGCTTGGTGGCAATCGCACCCTCGCTCTTTCTGGTCAGCTTGCAGGGCAGCGCGGGGTAATTTACGTCCAGCAGGACGCTACTGGATCACGCACACTGACATTGCCCAACGGAAGCGCCACCCCGTCTTCTTGGGCGCTCTCTACTGCTGCGTTCTCGGTTGACCGGCTCGCATGGGAGTTTGACGGGGTTTACATCTACTGGACCATGACGGCTGGGATCACGCTTCCATTCGACACCGACGCTGATGCGTTCCTCACCCGCGCCAGCATCACCAGTATTCCCGCGGATAACACGAAACGCACCGCAATCAACAACCTTACGCTGTCACTTAAAGGCGCGGGACTATGGTCCAAGCTGGATTGTATTTATCCGTTCGTCGGCGGTAATGCGACAGCTCACAGTAAAAACCTCAAGGCCAATGCCTACAATATGACTTGGACCGGAGGGATCACCCACGATGCCAACGGCATCACGGGCAACGGCACGACTGGCTACGGACTCACGGGCTACGCTTTCAGTGCAAACGGTGGCCAGAATGATTCTGCGGGTGGTGTTTATAACAAAACGGCATCCCCAAATCAGGGTTACTATTTTTTCGGGACCATCAAAGCAAATGGTAATTTCGCCATGTGGAGGTCATATAATGGTGCCGGAGAAATCCTTTGGACAGATGGTCTAAACAACAACGCCACCACGGACAACGGGTTGTTCCCAACAGGTCCGGATTTTCGAGGACACCTTTTCGCCAGTCGATTTTCCTCGTCGCAGTGGCTTTCAGGCATGGCCGGTCCGGGGGCTACATCAAAAACCACAAAAACGGTCAGCTCGACAGGTGTTAGTGATTACCCGGTTGCGGTGCTTGGAACGTCAAATAGTGCATCAACAGCGAACCAACTGACCAACGCCAACCTCGCATTCGCGTGGTTCGGCCGAGCGCTCACCGGAGCTGAGTGCGATGCACTAACCACGATCATCACCGCCTACGAAACCGCGCTCGGTCGCCAAAACTGATGACACTACCCATAGCCTACATCCCCACACCCGAGTTCTGGGCCCTGTGTACCCTTATCACGGGTGGCTTTGGGAAGTTCATCTGGGACCAGTTCAAACGAGTTCAGGACCGCAAAGACGCTGCTGAAGCCAAGGAACAAGCGAGGCTCGATCTGCAACAGTTGCTAGAGCTTACAAAAGCCGGGTTTGAGGTCACCAATGAGAATGGTCAGACCAGGCTGAAGCAGATCATGCAGTCGAATGTCACCACAAGGCAGTACACCAAAAAGGCCATCGATACCTCAAACGGAATCAAAACGGCCCTAATGGAAAAAGGCGTAAAGCTGGTCACTGATGACGAAAAATCCACCACTCTCGAAACGCAGTGACTCCCGAGCTCATCATAGTCCCTGAATTCGCTCTCGGTAGTTCCTATCGGGAGCTTTCCCACGTCGAGGGCCGGGACATCTATCGCTGGATCACCCTGCGTGCCATCCGTGTCCCGATGCGCGGGCTCGTCACCCGCGATACCAGCATTGTCTATCGGGATGCCAAGGGTCGGGAATGGATGCGCATGGACAAATTCGGCATCCTCATCGCCCGCGACTATGCCTGGAACGGTTGCTCACCTAAGCGCTGGCTCCCCGTGCTCGGCTGGGTGGGAACTCCGGATCTCAAATGCACGCTCCTCGCCAGCCTGGTTCACGACACGCTCTATCAATTCCACCCCACCCGGCATTTCCCCCTCGATCGTGCCGAGGCCGATGCCGTCTTCCGCGAGATCATCGAAGAGAGCGGGAATGAAGGGATTGCCTCCACCTACTATCACGCCGTCCGCGAGTTCGGAAGCTGGAGCCCGGGAAACGAAGAAGGCGTGCGCTCCGAAATTCTCTGAATCCATCACCGCCATGATCTACCTCGAAAAAGACCCTACCCTCAAAACCCTCCTCATCCAGCAGTGCCTCGCCACCCACGGTCTCTATACCGGTGCCGTCGATAACTGGTATGGCCCGCGCACCGAAGATGCCCGCGCCGCATTTGCTGCTAGCTTCATCGCGCCACCACCGCCGCCGGGTGATCTCCCGAATCTCCACCGGGACATCAGCGCGGATGGCGTGGCCATCATCCAGGAATTCGAGGGACTCTTCCTCAATGCCTATCAGGACGGTGGCGGAGTCTGGACCATCGGATGGGGACACACCGGCCTGAAACACCAGGACGGCACCGTTTACAAAGGCCGGAAGATCACCATCCAACAGGCCAAGGATCTTTTCAGCTACGACATGGATTTTTTCGAGGGGCGCGTGCAAAAGTTCATCACCATCGATCTTAACGATGATGAATTCGCAGCCCTGGTCAGTTTCGATTTCAATACCGGCGCTCTCGGAGACTCCACCCTCCGCCGCTACCTCAACGCCGGCAACCGGCTCGCTGCCGCCGATCAATTCCTGCGCTACGAATACGACAACGGCAAAAAAGTCCCCGGCCTCCTCCGCCGCCGCAAATCCGAGCGAAACCTTTTCCTCGGCCTCCGCCCCTTCATCGTCCCCGTCTGAGCCATGATCACGCCGCAAGAGCAGATCGCCGACCTCCGCAGCCAGGTGAGGACCTTGAAGGCGGACCTCGCCAGCAAAAGCAGCCAGCTCGTAAAAGCCCAAGTGGACCGTCATCGGTTTCACCTGCAGGTGCAGAGCCTCACCCGGCGGCTTGGGAAATACGAGAAGGTAGATCCGCCAGAATCGGATCGAGAAGATCCCACCAGGCAATTCCATCCTCGTGACGCAGCGGCCGGCGATAGTTGCTCTTGAGGATGGCCGGCGAGTTGTCCGCCTCCGTCGCCACCTGCTCCAGCGATTTCACCACCGCGATCCGATAGGAGCAAAACGAATGCCGCAACACGTCCACCGGCCACTCCTCGCAAACTCCCTTTTCCCGAGCTAACAAACTCAGATATTCCCGGCATCGATGCGCGCAACACCTCGCCGATTTCTTCTTCCCGCTCGCCTCGAAAAGCCCTTTCAGCCGCGCCGATAGCCGGGGATCGATCGGGATGTAGCGCTCCGATGAATTCTTCTGCGCCACTTCGGGAGTGACATGGCAATAGGGATGAGCTGCCTCGAAATCGAACGCCGCCCAGGTGAGGCGCTGGATCTCAGTCGGCCGCAAACCCAGCCATCCGCCGATCAACAAATAGGCCTCCAATTGCTGCCCTGGTCGCAGCGGCCGGGGTTTCCATTTCTCCACATCGTGCCGGCGCGCCGCCTCCAGCAGCGTCCGCCCCTGGTCGATCGAGAAAATGGCTTTCCCCGCATCCGGGATCACCGGCCGGCGCAGCAGTTCGCCGGCGTGCTTCGCGTTTTTCGGCAATAACTCCCAATCCCGGCACCGGTTCAGAAACGTGATCCAAATCGTCATGCGGTTGTCGACCGTGTTTTCCGATGGCACATCCTTCCCCTCGTTCACCTTCCGCGTTGTCCAAGCCGTCAGTACCGGTTCCGTAAGATCGAGCAGCAGCAACGCATCGTTTCCCGCCACCTTGGAGAGCCCTTTGAGTTCATTCGAAAAGCTCCGGTAAGTTTCCTTCGATCCCCGAAGATACTGGGCCATGAACCGGGCAACCGCCGCAACCACCGACGTGCGCTGAATTTTCATCGGCCCATTTTCCGCAAACCACCGTGCGGCCGTCGTCAGATCCGCCGCGCCATCGAGCCACCGCCGCGCGTCGCGCACGTCATCGAGCAAACGCCTGGCAGCGCCTGGCTCGTCACCCGCCAGCGCCTGCAACGCCTTCAGAGCCTCTCCGTCCACCGGTGGGATCCACTGGTTACCCGTCGACGCATCGAGTTCCCTGACTTTCGTTGAGGCCCATTCGAGAGCCTTGCGTTCATCCGTCTTTGTAGTCCGCCGGGTCTCGCCCATCTCCCGCCACGAGAGAGCGAAAAACCCGTTCCCTCGTTTCGCAATGCGGACTTTCCCGATCCCGAAACTCACCGTCCGAGGCCACTCCGGAGCCTTTGCTTTCGCCATTCACGGGTTACACCACTTTACACCGAAAATAACCACCAAAAACCCTGAAAAACCCCCATTTTTTAACCGTGAGATACTCACTCTATCAAGCGGTCGTTTTCTAAACTTTCTAAATATAAGCAAGTTATGGCGCTAAATAGCAAATTTTGAAATTCACGCGTCAAGACCTGATAACTCACGGGGCGGAGTGTAGGGATGGCGGCGGGTTTGTCATGGCCGAGTTTTGGGGAAATGGAAATTTCACGGAATGGCGCGGGGAAAACTTTCCGGGACGGGGATTGATGGCGGCGGGGAAAGCGCTAGAGTGTCGGCGCATGGCAGCGGAAAACCCCTACAATCACCGGCGTTCGAGAGGATTTTCATGGATCGGCGCGTTTTTCCTGATGCTGGTCCTGGTGGCTGGCGCGTTGTGTTTCACGAGCGTTCCGGCCAAGGTGAAACGCGGGCTAAAGGAGATTTTTTCCCCGAAACAGGTTGCCGTCGCCACCGATGAGAAGGACATCTACCGCCAGGCCGAGGCGCGGATCCGGGCGGACATGGAGGAAAAATACGACCGCGACATCGCCGCTCTCAAGAAATCCCTCGAGGACGCGAAAAAGCAAGGTGCCAAGGAGCCCGAACCCGCGGCCGCCGCCTCGGATGCGGAAACAGGCGATGTGACCGACGTCCGCAAACTGCGCTCCGGCATTCCTTTCAAGACCCAGGTGAAGGTGGAAAAAGGCGGGATCGCCTCCCGCGAGCGGGTGGACGAGGCCAGCTACACCGCGAGCTACCAGCTCACGTTCCGCCTGCCCGCTCCCGCGAAAACGCTGGCGGAGCTGCAAACTTCCAGCCAGGATCTGGCGAAAATCCTCCCCGGCCTGCCCGCTCTGATCGAAAAAGCCGAGGTCTCCACCTGGTTCACGAAAATCTACGAGGAAAAGGCCACCCGCATCCGCCGCGACGCGAATACGCTCAACGAGCTGCTCACCAAGCACAACCTCTACGATTGCGAGACCATCCTCCACCTCCGCTCGGCTGCCGGACGACGCGTGTTTTTCATGCAGTCCGAAATGGACGTGGTTTCCGACGGCTCGGACGGCGACCGCCTGCCGACGATGCCCGGCGACATCGTGAACTCGCCGAATTACCAGCCCTTCACCAGTTACGCATGGCCGAAAAAATCCCAAACCGCCAACCCGATGATCGCCGGTTGGGAAGCCCGGGTGAAAGCGGCCGAAAAGGAACTCGCCGCCAACGCCACCACCGCCGCGCGCAAGGTCTGGCTGCGCGACCGCATCAAGTACCTCAAGCGCGGGATCGATGACCTGAAAGCCCGCAGTTTCCTCATCGCGGACTACGATCCGTTCATCGTCATCCCCGTGAGCATCCTCGGTTCCTCCGATGCATTCGCGCCGAAAGTGGGGGACTACACGGTCATCGTTTATAACGGAAAAATCTATCCGGCCATCGTCGGCGACGGCGGACCTACCTACAAGGTGGGCGAGGCGTCGCTGCGGGTCGCCCGCGAGCTGAACCCGAAATCCAATCCCTACAACCGCCCGGTGTCCGATTTGAAAATCAGCTACATCGTTTTCCCCGGCAGCCGCGAGGCCGACCGTAGTCCGCCGGATTATGAAAAATGGCGTCAGCGCTGCTTCGAGCTGCTGGGCGAGATCGGCGGCATCGGCGAGGGCTATCAGCTTTTCCAATGGGCGGATACCTTGCCGAAGCCTACCCCACCCGTCCCGTCGCCGGTTCCGGATTCCAACAAACCGGTCATTCCATCCGGCGCGCCCGGTGCCACTCCGCCGCCCACTCCATCTCCGGCACCCGGCAGCCCGACTGTTACCCCGCCGCCGGTTCCACCGGCAGCCCCGGGCAATCCGACCGTCACTCCTGCCCCGAATCCGCCTCCAGCATCCGGCGCACCCGCTCCCGATGCAGGGTCCGAATGATCCGCATCAGGAGCATCAGGCAGATCACCGTCACTCCGAATTCGAACACCGGCATGCTGCCGCGCGTGCGGTCGCCCGTCACGAATTTGACGATGCCGGGAATGTTTCCCAAGCCCCTCGCTCCACCGAGCAGGGCCAGCACGCCAGCGCCGATCAGCCCGTGCCACGGCATTTTCAGGGAAAACAGACCGCAGATCACCATGCCGCCGCCGAGGGTGAGCGCGCCTTGGAAGAACCCGAGATACTCGTCGCGCACCATCAGCCGGGTCGTCGCCACCCCCATCGCCACAATCGTCAGTCCGCAGACAAATACAAAAAACCGCATGGCGTGAAACTCAATCATCCGCCCCCGGCACGCAAGAGTTTACAAGTCCGCCTGTCTGGGCAGTATGGCTGGCGATGAATCAAATCTGGTGCAATGGTCTATGGCTTGACCCGCTCGATTTCCCCGCCTCCCCGATGGACCGCGGGTCCATCCTTGGTCTCGGATTGTTTGAAACTATACTCGCTCTCGATGGCGTGCCCGTTTTCGCGGACCGCCACCTCGCCCGGTTGCGCGCCGGCTGCGACCGCCTCGGCTGGCACCTGCCACCCTCCGATCTGGTGGAAACCATGGGCGAACTGCTGGTGAAAAACGGCCTCATCTCCGGCCGCGCGCGCGTCCGCCTCGCCATGACCGCCGGCAGCGGACCCGTGGACGACATTTCAATGGGAACCTCGCCGCTGCTTTGGATGATCGCGCTGCCGGTCAACGAGCCGCCGAAGGAAGTGCAGGCGAATTTTTCCCCGTGGCGCAGGAACGAGCACTCGCCGCTGGTCGGTTTGAAATGCGCCTCCTACGCGGAAAACCTAGTCGCCCTAGATCACGCCCGCCGCCAGGGATTCGAGGAAACCATTTTCCTCAACACCGCCGGCAACCTCTGCGAAGCCGCCACCGCCAATGTCTTCCTCATGAAAAACGGCGTCCTGCTCACCCCGTCGCTCGATTCCGGCTGCCTGCCCGGCATCACCCGCGCCGTCGTGCTCGATCTGGCAGTCCGCTGCCGCCTCGTCAGCGAGGAGCGCACCCTCACCCCGGATGACCTGCTAACGGCGGACGAGGTTTTCCTCACCTCCTCCATCCGCGGACTGGAAAGCGTCTCCCGCATCGGTGACAAGGCATACAACGACATCTCCATCGCCAAACGCCTCCGGCAGTATTGGAACGTCGAGATCGAGTGCTGCCCCCGGTAGGGGATCTGCCAGGCCGCCCCACTTCACTTTCTCCCGCCGGAGACTTCTCCTGGCCCTGGTCTTCCAATCAAAAATCAGCAATCAACAATCGTCATTCATCAATCCTGTTGGGTGAGCGGACCGGGACGCAGCGGTTTGATTGACGATTGTTGATTGAGGAATTTTGATTTTTGATTTTTGATTTTTGATTTTTGATTTTTGATTTTTGATTTGGGGCGCGGCGCGGGAGAAGGCGAAGGGGGGTGGCCCGGCGGATCCGCGCCTACCGGGTCTTTCAATCAACTATCAACTATCAACTATCGTCATTCCTCAATCCTGCAAGATCACGGCTCCGGGACGGGCTCCGGGACGATGATGGCGGCGGGAGGAACTTCCTCTTCCTTGGAGGCTTTCGACTCCTTCGCCGGTGCGATGTCTTCCTGCTGTGAGAGATTCGCGTTGGACAGGACCTGCGGGTTGGCGTTCTGGGAGGCGGTGTTGCCGGTGTAGGATGCGGTTGACAGGCCTTTTTCGAAAACGAGGCCGGGGCCGTGGTTGAGCACCGCCTGATTGCCGGTGACGGGGAGTTTCGCCGCAGCGGCGCGGATGACGATGCCGCCCAGCAGATTGGTGCGGGCAGTGTTTCCCGAAATTTTTCCGGAGCCCGCGCTGTCGAGCACGAGGCCGAATTCGCGGTTGGCGATGAGTTGGTTGCCGGTAATGGTGGCGGAGGCCGATCCGTTGTCGGCGTGGATGCCGTTGCGGCTGTTTCCCTCGCAGCGGTTGTTGGTGAGGATGACGGCGGCTCCGTTCCATGACTCGATGCCGTGCTCGAAATTGCCGAGTGATTCGGAGTCCTTCACTTCGAGCGTGCAGCCCTCGCCGATGGCGGCGGCACCGTTCCAACCGTTGTTCGCGAAGCGGCAGTGGTCGGCGGTGGCCTGGCCTTTTTCGATGACCGCGAGGCCGTGGCCGCTGGCGTCATTGAAGCGGCAATCAGTGAAAACCGCGCTGCCACCGCGGACGAGGGCGACGGCGAAGCGATCGGTGCCGATAGCGAATGACTCGTGACGGAAGGTGATGCCGGTGACGCGCGCGCCCTTGGCACCGGGGCCGATGGTGATGGCGCTGCCGTTTTCCGGCGTGCACTGGACGATGGTTTTCGTGGGATCCTCGCTCTGGAGATCGACGGCGGCGTTGATGACGAGCGGGCCTTTCCAAGTCTGTGCTGCGAGGACGATGCGGTCGCGGTCGCGGGCTTGGGCGAGTGCTTCTTCCGGCGTGGCGAAATCCCAGGGAACGCGCAGGGTGCGGGTGTAGTTGGAAAGTTTTTCCAACAGCGCGGCGATCTGTGCGTTGTCGGGATCGAGCGATTTCGCCTCGCGCAGCCAGTCGAGCGATTGTTGGTCGAACTGGCCTTGGTCGCGGGCGAGGGCTTTTTGCAGGAGATCGGCGGCTTTCAACTGTTCGGCAGCGGCTTTTTCCAGCGCGGCGGTGGCATCGGTGACGATGGACTTCGCATCGGGATCGTCGGGCAGAGTGGCGAGGATGGATCTGGCCGTTTGAATGGCGTCGTTCCATTTCCGTTGGTCGAGCTGGGCACGCGCGGCGGTGAGGGCGGTGGTGCGCGACTGGCTGACGCGGGCGGCGGCGATGCGGTTGAGGAGGGCGGTGGCTTCCGGGTGGTTCGGGTATTTGTCGAGCACCTGGCGGGCGGCGGCGGTGGCTTCGTCGAGGCGGCCGGCTTCGAGTTCGGCAAGCGCCTGGCCTGTCCAATAGCCGATGAACTGGGTCTGCTCCTCGCCCATGCCGGCCTCGATGCTGCGACGGCCCATCAGGGAAATTTCCGAACCGGGCGAAAGGCTTTCAATTTCCTCGAACGCCTTGGTGGCTTCCGGCCAGCGGCGGTTTTCGATGAGGATGGAACCCTGGCGTTCGAGGAAGGCGATGCGCGTCTGGCGTTGTTCCTTTTTGCTCTGCTCATTCTGCAGATAGATCCAGCCGCCACCGGCCACGGCGACCAACAGGATGAGGAGCCAGGCGAAAACAGATAGAGCGCGGCCGCGGCGGGGGGCGGGTGGGTCGTCGGATTGGAGGTCGCTGGCAGCCGGATTTTTCGGAACGACGGGCGCTGGGATTTCTTCCAGCAGGGTGGTGGCCGCGGGGGCGTCTTCGGCAGGAGCCACTTGCATCGGCGGCAGCGGAGGAGCGGCCTGGCCGATGGCCTCGAGGTGTTCCTGGACGGCGGCGAGGGCCTGATCGAACTCGATGAGGCCTTTCTGATAGCGGTCGCCGAGGGTGTCGTTCGGCGCGGTGCGGACGAGTTCCGCGATGCGTTCGCGGGCTTCCTTGAATTCGGAAAGGTGGATGCGCGGATCTTCGTCCGGACCGAGTCCGAGGATCTTGCGGGCTTCTGTGAGAGTCATCTGAGGGGGAGGGGAAAGTGGGTGAAATCAACCGATGAACTGCTGGACGATCGGCATCCGGCGGCCGATGCCGAAGGCCTTGGAGGTCACGCGCAGGCCGGGAGCGGCCTGATGGCGTTTCCATTCGTTGAGATCGACACGGCGCTGGATCCAGCGGACGGTGGTTTCATCGAAGCCGCGGGAGATGATTTCATCGGAGGAAAGCTGGAACTCGACGTAGAGTTCGAGGATTTTATCGAGGACTTCATAAGGCGGCAGGGTGTCCTGGTCCTTCTGGTCCGGCCGGAGTTCGGCGCTGGGCGGCTTGTCGATGGTGTTCCATGGGATGATCTCACGGTCGCGGTTGAGCCAGCGGGAGACTTCGTAAACGCGGATTTTCGGCAGGTCCGAAATCACCGCGAGGCCGCCGCACATGTCGCCGTAGATGGTGCAATAGCCGACGGCGAGTTCGCTCTTGTTGCCGGTGGTGAGGAGGAGGTGGTTGTCCTTGTTGGAAAGCGACATCAGGAGCAGTCCGCGGATGCGGGCCTGCATGTTTTCCTCGGTGACGTCCTCGGGTTTTCCGGCGAAGACGGGGGCCATGGTGGCCTTGATCGCCTCGAAGGGAGCGACGATCGGGACCTCGGTGCACTGGATGCCGAGGTTTTTCGCGAGGGCGAAGGAATCATCCACGCTGCCGCGCGACGAATACGGGCTGGGCATGGTGAGGCCCACGACGTTTTCCGGGCCGAGCGCATCGGCGGCGATGGCGGCGGTGAGCGCGGAATCGATGCCGCCGCTGAGGCCGAGGCAGACGCTGGAAAACCCGCATTTCGTGACGTAGTCGCGGACGCCGAGGACGAGCGCCTGATAGAGCTGCTCCGGATCGCAATCGTCGAACGGTGCTTCGTGTTCCACGGCTTGGAACGGATCGAGCACGCTGCAGGCGATTTCAAATCCGGGAAGCTGCGCGGCGATGCGGCCGGTGGCGTCGGTGACGAGCGAATGGCCGTCGAAAACGAGCTGGTCGTTCGCGCCGACCGCATTGCAATAGACGACCGGCACCTTGGCCTTGCGGGCGACTCCGCCGATCATCGCGCGGCGCAGGCGGGGCTTGCCGAGATGGAAGGGCGAGGCGGAGAGATTGAGCAGGATATCGATGCCCTTCGCGGTGAGTTCGTCCACCGGATCGCGGTCGTAAAACGGGCGCTGGAGGTAGTCCTCGGTCCAGATGTCCTCGCAGATCGTGACGCCGAAGCGCTTGCCTTTCCAAACGATCGGCTCGCTGGATTCGCCGGGCTCGAAGTAGCGGCGTTCGTCGAAAACATCGTAGGTCGGCAGCAGGGTTTTCCAAATCCGGTGGCGGATCTCGCCCTGTTCCAGCCAGGCGGCGGCGTTGCGGAAGGGTTTCCCCGGACGGGAGGGATGGTGGTGGTCCACGTAGCCGACGAGCAGCGGCACTTCGCGGATTTCACCAGCCAGGTAGTCCAGCGCCTGCAGGCATTTCGGCACGAACTGCGATTTGAAAACCAGGTCCCGCGGCGGGTAGCCGACTAGGGAAAGCTCCGGCGTCACCACCAGCTCCGCGCCGGCCTCCAGGCACTCGCGGTAGGCGGCCAGGATGCGTTTCGCGTTGCCGGGGAAGTCTCCGACGACCGGGTTGATTTGGGCGAGGCCGATTTTCATGCTCGGCCTCAGAAAACACCCGGCTGCGGACATGGGCAAAAGGAAAAACCGAGATTCCTCGCGAAGCGGGCGATTTGGTCACGCAAATCGGGTTCAACGACGGCTTGCCGTTTGTAAATTTGACGTCTAGCTTCTGCGCAATCACTCATTTCATGAAAGCCCTCACTCTCCTCTCCCTGCTTGTTTCGATGACTCCACTGCTCGCTGAGGAAGGAGCGTCTCCGGTCGAAAAAATGCCGGTCGTGGACAACAAGGAGCTGATGCCGAACCAGAAAGCCTTCCTCAATCTCCCGGAAGAAAGCCGCAAGGAGTTCATCAAGCACCTCGGCGAGGCCAGCCGGCTTTTCCAGCAGAAGCGCATTTTCGAAACGCTTGAGGAAGTGGACAAGGCCTCGAAAATTTTCGAGGACAGCCCGGAAGTGCTCAACATGCGCGGCAGTTGCTTTGTCGAGATGCGCGCGTTCGACAAGGCGCTCGAACAGTTCAAGAAAGCCGCTGCGCTCGCCAAGGACAACCCGAGCATCGAGTTCAACATCGCCGAAGTGCTTTTCTGCACTAAGGAGTGGAAGAAGGCGGACGAACTCTTCGAGAAGATCATGAAGGCACTCCCGCCTGAGAACATCGCCCTCGGCCGTCTGGTGGAATTCAAAATCCTGCTCTGCAAAAAGAAACTCGGTAAGGATGACGAAGTCGCCATCCTTGCGGAAAAATACGATTTCCTCGATGACTCGCCGTATTACTACTACGCGAAAGCCGCGCTCGCCTACGATGCGAAGGATCTCGTGAAAGCCGAGGAATGGCTGGGAATCGCCAGCCGTATTTTCCAAGATCCCAACGTCCTCGCTCCTTGGCAGGACACACTCGTCGAATACGGCTACATCAAGAGCTTCTACGGCGACGATGCCGCTGCTGCTGCGGAGAAATAACGGCCGCTCACGACTCCGCCGCCGCGCGCTTGAGTTCCTCGACAAACGCCAGGATCTGCGGTGCCGTGGAAGGGTCCGTGGAAACTCCTGCAGCCACTTCGATCGGGCTCGGTTCTTCCGCCAGCGGACGGCTGATCAGGCGTTGGCGCTGGCCGCGGTCGATCGGGCTGCTGGTCGCTAACAGGGCGATACCGAGATTCCCTTCCAAGGCCGCTGTCAGGCTGCTGACTCCGTCGAATTCCCCGGCCACCTTCGCCTGGAGGTGATGCTCTTTGAAAAATCCCGTCACGCGGTCCCAGTAATCCGGGTAGTGCTCGCGGTCATAGAGCAGCAACCGCTGGCCATCCAGATCCTTGGCGGAAATCGTCTTCTTTTTCCCAAGCGGATGATTCACCGGCATCACCACCTGCCAGCCGTAATGGCGCAGCGGCACCCAGCGGATAGGCTCCTGCAGGCCCACGCAGGGCGCGGCGACGATCAGATCGAGTTTTCCATTTGCCAGACCGGTCCTCATTTCCGCTGACGACCAATCGTAAAGGCTCACCCGCACCCGCGGATGGAACTGGCTGAAGCGCTCGATGGCGATGGACAAAAACTCAGCCGCCAGCGACGGCGCGTAGCCCACCCGCAGCGGCTCGCCGGCGGCGGTGGATTTCACTTTTTCGATCATCGCATCGCTGAAACGCACCAGTTTGCGCGCCTCCGCCACCAGCACCTCGCCCGCCGGGGTTAGCGTGATGGAATGTGCGCCGCGTTCCAGCAGCGCCGTGTCCAGCTCCTCCTCCAGCGCCTTGATCTGGCGGCTCAGAGCGGGCTGGGTGAGCCGCAGTTTCCGCGCTGCGGCGGTGATGCTGCCCGCCTCGCCCACGGCCAGAAAGTGTTTCAACTGACGCAGTTCCATGGCGCTTTCTAGCATGCAAATCGGATTCCGCCACGCCGGATATCGGCCGATGGGATTTCATGCTGAGAAAAGGGCAGGGCACGCATTGCAACAGGATTTGACTCCCAGCAGGCCATGCGCAAAACTTGTGTTATGGGACTCGAAAAAATCACTCAGAAACTCCAGGAGGCTCTGCAGTCGGCTCAGAGCATCGCCTCGAAATCCGCGCACTCGGAAGTCAAGAGCGCACACGTTCTGCTAGCCCTCCTCCAGCAGGAAGGTGGCATCACCGTGCCGATCCTGCAGAAAGCGGGCATCGACATCGCACGCCTGAAAGCGTCCGTCGCCACCGCGCTTTCCCGCGAGCCGAGCGTTCAGGGTGCTTCCACCCAGCCGCAGATCAGCGTCGGGCTCCGGTCCACGCTGGAGGCGGCCGACGGCGCTCGCGAATCGCTCGGCGATGACTATCTGAGCGTCGAGCATTTCATTCTCGGTTCCTTGAAGGGGGATTCGCCTGCCGGTAAACTCCTCAAGGAAGCCGGCCTCGATGAGAAAAAAGCCCGCGAAGCCATCACCGGCGTGCGCGGCTCGCAAAAAGTCACCGACGATGCTCCGGAAGGAAAATATCAGACGCTCGAAAAATACGGCACCGACCTAACCGCCCGTGCCCGCGCCGGGAAGATCGATCCGGTCATCGGCCGCGATCACGAGATCCGCCGCGTGCTCCAGGTGCTTTCCCGCCGCACGAAGAACAATCCCGTCCTCATCGGTGAGCCCGGCGTCGGCAAGACCGCCATCGTCGAAGGCCTCGCCCGCCGCATCGTTTCCGGCGACGTGCCGGAATCCATGAAAAACAAGCGTGTCATCACCATGGACCTCGGCGGCATGCTCGCCGGCGCGAAATACCGCGGCGAATTCGAGGAACGGCTGAAGGCGTTTTTGAAAGAAGTCACCGACTCCGAAGGCCAGATCATCCTCTTCATCGACGAGCTCCACACCATCGTCGGAGCCGGTGCCAGCGAAGGTGCGGTCGATGCCTCGAACCTCCTCAAACCCCAGCTCGCCCGTGGAGAACTGCATGCCATCGGCGCGACCACACTCGATGAATACCGGAAATACATCGAAAAGGACGCCGCCCTGGAACGCCGTTTCCAACCGGTCATGGTCGGCGAGCCGTCCGTGGAAGATACCGTCGCCATCCTCCGCGGCCTGAAGGAGCGCTACGAAGTCCATCACGGAGTCCGAATTCAGGACGGTGCCATCGTCGCCGCCGCTGCTCTATCGGACCGTTATATTTCCGATCGTTTCCTTCCCGACAAGGCGGTCGACCTCATCGACGAAGCCGCCTCACGTCTCAAGATTGAGCTCGACTCGATGCCCACTGAGATCGACGTGCTGGAGCGCCAGATCCTCCAGCTCGAAATGGAGAAAAAAGCCCTCGAAAAAGAAACCGACAAGGCCTCCGCCGTCCGCCTCGACAAGGTGAAGGAAGAGCAGGCGAACCTCCGCGAGAAATCGTCCGGCCTTATGGCCCAATGGCGGAATGAAAAGGCCATCATCGACCGCGTCCGTGCCGCCCAGGAGAAGATCGAGAACCTGAAAAGCGATGCCGAACGTGCCCAGCGCATCGGCGATCTCACCCGCGCCTCACAGATCACCTATGGCGATCTGCCGGAAGCGAACCGCGAGCAGGAAGCGGCACAGGACCAGCTTGCCATCCTTCAGAAAAACGGTGCGATGCTCAAGGAGGAGGTGACCGAGGAGGACATCGCCCGCGTGGTTTCGTCGTGGACCGGCATTCCCGTCAACCGCTTGCAGGAAGGCGAAAAACAAAAGCTCGTCCAGATGGAAGCCCGCCTCGGCGACCGCGTGGTTGGTCAGAAAAAAGCCATCAAGGCCGTGGCCAACGCTGTCCGCCGCGCGCGTGCCGGATTGCAGGATGAGAACCGTCCGATCGGCTCGTTCATTTTCCTCGGGCCCACCGGTGTCGGTAAAACAGAACTCTCGAAAGCTCTCGCGGAATTCCTGTTCGATGACGAGGGCGCGATGGTCCGCATCGACATGTCGGAATACATGGAAAAGCACAGCGTCGCCCGTCTGATAGGCGCGCCTCCCGGATACGTCGGCTACGACGAGGGCGGCCAGCTCAGCGAGTCGGTCAGGCGCAAGCCCTACTCGGTCGTGCTCTTCGACGAGATCGAAAAGGCCCACCCGGATGTCTTCAACGTCCTGCTCCAGGTGCTCGACGACGGGCGCATCACCGACGGCCAGGGCCGCACTGTGGATTTCAGGAACACGGTGCTCATCATGACTTCCAACATCGGCTCGCAATACATCCTTCACGAGGAAAACTCCGAGCAGCGCGAGGCGAAAGTCACCGAAGCCCTGCGCGGCCACTTCCGGCCCGAGTTTCTCAACCGCGTCGATGAAATCATCATCTTCGACCGCCTCGAACGCGCGGAACTCACCACCATCGTCGATCTCCAGCTCGACCGCGTCCGCAAGCGCCTCGCCAAACAAGGTCTCGGTCTCGCACTCACGGAAGCCGCCAAGGAATTCATCGGCAATCAGGGCTACGATCCAGTCTACGGCGCCCGTCCGCTGAAACGCGCCATCCAACACCAGCTCCTCGATCCACTAAGCCTCGACGTGTTGGACGGCAAGTTCATCGACGGCGACGTCATCCAGGCGGACTTCGCCAACGGCGGAATCGTTTTCACCAAGTGAGGCGACTCATTCCTGAGATCAAAAATTTCGGTGATGGAAGGAGGCTCCACACTCCTGTGGTGCTGGAGAATGTGAGGCCAATGAAAAGCGCGAAGCTCTCCCCGCATTGGCTCTCCATTCGCCACCACGACAGGAGTGTCATGGCTCCTTACCCGGCACTTTCATTTGCACCCTCACGGGGGTTCGTACTCGATTTCGTGACGAGGTCTGTCTCAGGATGGGCCACTTCATGAATTCTTCCTCGTCTTCGAAAATCGGGACCCTCCCAGCAGCGGCGCTGGTGGTGTCGAGCATGGTGGGCACCGGAGTGTTCACGAGCTTGGGCTATCAGGTCGGCGACATTCCATCGGGGCCGGGAATCCTGCTGGTGTGGGCGTTGGGTGGATTGGTCGCGTTGTGCGGGGCGCTTTCGTATGCGGAGCTGGCCGGGGCACTGCCGCGGTCGGGCGGCGAATATCACTTCATCGGGCGCCTCTATCATCCTTCGCTCGGCTGGACGGCCGGTTTGCTTTCGGCAGTGGTGGGGTTCGCCGCGCCGACGGCGTTGGCGGCACTGGCACTTGGGAGTTATGTGCACCGGGCGTTCCCGCAAGTTCCGGCGGCGTTGGCTGCGGTGATGGCGCTGGTCGCCGTGACGGGCGGGCATTTGCTGACTTTGAAAACGAGCGCGCGCTTGCAGACGGTTTCCACGGCGTTAAAACTAACACTGATTCTGGGGTTCATCCTCGCTGCATTTTTCAAGACCGGACATGGCGATATCCGCTGGGAGATCCGGCCGCAGGAGGATTTTGAAATCATCACCCGCCCGGCGTTCGCGGTGGCGCTGTTGTTTGTGTTTTACGCCTACTCAGGATGGAACGCGGCGGTTTACATGTTGGAGGAACTCAAGGACGAGCGGCGGACGGTTTCCCGATCGCTGGTTTGGGGGACGCTGCTGGTGATGGGGCTTTACGTGCTGCTGAACGCCGCGTTTCTCAAGGCAGCACCGGTCGGGGAACTGGCGGGCATGATAGAAGTGGGGCATGTGGCGGCGCAATCGCTCTTCGGCGAAGGAGCTGCGAGATGGTTCAGCGGTTTGCTTTCGCTCGGACTGGTTGCAACGGTGAGCGCGCTGGTCTGGGCCGGGCCGCGGGTGCTGCATGTGATGGGCCGGGACTTTCATTTCCTGCGGGTTTTGGCGGTGAAAAACCGCCATGGCATTCCAGTTCCGGCGACGCTGATTCTGTCAGGCTTGGCCCTCGTTTTCGTGCTAGTGGGAAATTTTGCCCAACTGCTCACCTACACCCAGTTCGCGCTGACCTTGTGCGCTTTTCTGACAGTGTTTGGAATCTTTATCGTGCGGAGGAAACTTCGGGTGGAAGGGGCTTTTCGCTGTCCGTTGTATCCGCTGCCGCCGTTGGTGTTTCTGGCGATGACCGGATTTGTGATGGTGCGATCGCTGGTGGCAGATCCCGGGCCGACGCTGGCTGGCATGGCCACGGTGCTGCTGGCATGGTTGTGTTATTTTCCGCTGCGGCGCGCCGGTGCTTCGGATGGTGGTAAGTGATCAATTTTCGACGAATCGCGTTTTGAAAATGCTTTTGCCGGAGAAATGCGTTTCATTTAGGCCGCTCTTATGAAACCGATCCTGCTTCTTCTACCGCTCGTGATGCTTCTCTCCTCCTGCGGCCCATCGAAACCGGCCGCCGTGCAACCGAAGTATCTCGAATCACCCCCCGCAAACTTTCCGGTGGTGTCTGGTGAGGCCGGACCGGACGATGTCGGATTATTTCTAGCAGGCAAGCCGGTGCGCCGCGGCGCGGTCCTTTCCCGTCTCCAACAGACGGAGGAATATCAGACGCACCAGCGGGAAATCGGCCAGATTCTGCGTGGCAACGTCCGTCCTCGGATTTCGATGATGACCGGATGGGCGAATGGAGAGGTGACGCCGGTAGTAGGCGGCAGCGGTACCATCTACTATCCATTTGGTGGACCCGATCTGCTGCATGTCAGTGCGATGTTTCCGCAAGCGCGAACTTACGCTCTGATGGGGTTAGAGCCGGTGGGCGAAGTTCCCGCTTTGGAAGCCCTGCCACCGGGTGACGTGCTGGGCGCACTGGCCGCCTTCAGGCAGTCCACAAAGACCCAGCTTCTAGCAGGTTTCTTCATCACCAAGGATATGCGGGCAGATTTGGAGCGCAGCGCGCTGCGCGGGGTGACGCCCATCCTGCTCAGTACCGTAGCGATGATGGGAGGAGAGGTTGAATCCGTTAGCGCGATTTCCGTCGGCGGAAATCCCGGGGTTGAGATGCAATATTATGACGCGGGCGGCATGCGGCACACCGCGTTCTACGTTTCCGGGGATCTTTCCAACAGCGGACTCAAAGGCGGCTATCAGCAATGGTTGGCGGGACTGGGTGGCAAAGCGACGTATTTCAAAGCAGCATCCTATCTGATGTATGACGACCGTTTTTCCCAGGCCCGCGATTTTTTCCTCAACCAGTCGCACGCGGTGCTGCAAGACGACTCGGGGATTCCGTTTCGATTTTTCGCGCAAGACAAGTGGTCGTTCCGGTTTTATGGAGATTATGAAAAACCGATCGATCTCTTCACGCAATACCAGCAGGAGGACCTGAAGCAGGCGTTCGCGACGAATCCGAAAATTCCGCTCGGTTTTGGTTCCGGCTACCGCACTAACGGTGGTGAGGGAAATCTGCTGCTGGCAATCAAGCGTTAGATTGCCCAAGGAGCGGCGGACTCCGATCCGCCGAAGCCCATGAAGTGACGATGGGTTGAGGTAAACCGCTTTTCACGCGGTGATTGCCCGCAGGAACGCGCCATCATTCCAACTGCTAGAATGATCGAGGCGGGCGACTACCAGATCGTGCGAAGGCAGTACATAGACGCGCTTGCCACCGGAGCCGACCATTGCCAGCCAGCCGCGATCGATGTTCGGGCTGAAGCAGGCGCGGCTCCAGAATGTGGGCGGACGGACGGCATCGATGTTGCGTTCTGGTTCGATGGAAAACGCGCCAGATCCCGCTGCATTGCGGTTCCACCAGATGCCGGCGGCCACCATCGGGTTAGCCGATCGCGGTGAGGCGAGATCGAGGAAAATCTCTGCTTTCAGACCGGCGGCATTTTCACCGGTGCTCAATTTACCCACGATTTGACCGAGTCTGCCAAGCTCGCGCACGCTGAACTCCGCACCGGTGGATAAATAGAATTTCCCAGCCAAATCCTTGCGCCAGTTCGGGCTTGAGAGACCGATTTTTCCCATCAGATCGCGGAGGAGATCTTCCGTTGACGAGCCGTGTTCCCCCAGATGGCGGCGCAGCACTTCTGCAAGAATTTCATCGGAAGCCGGACCGTAGCAGAACCGCGTGCCCGGCGGATTGGAGAGTGGAAGTGCGATGGCAATTCGGCCCTTGTCCTGAATGCGCCCCCGATAGAGAGCTGCCACGCCGGAGGGAAATCCGGCAGTTTGGTTGACCAACATGCGCGCGGTGATCTGACGTTTCCTCGCGTCAGTCCGCCACTCCGGGATGATATTCACGAGAGGTTTGTCTAGCTCGATCCAGCCCTCGCCAACCGCTCGGACCAAGGCGAGAGCCGCCAAGGCCTTGGTGATGCTCAATGAAGGCATGCGTCCATTCGGATTTCGTCCGCCGATCCATCGTCCGTTTTTCCAGATCCCGTAGCCAACACCGCCGAGACGATCCGTTGCGGAGGGATTGATTTCCTGAGTTGAAACAGACGCGCAGCCCGGCAGCAACGCGGCCATCCCCGCGCGACCCGCTAGACCCAGCCAGTGGCGACGTTTCATGGGGGGGATTGATAGCCGATCACGGACCGATCAACAATAATGATATCGGTTTTCGTAGATCGGCGCTACCGTTTCCTTTGATCCATCATCCTGAGGTAGCAGACCGGCGGAATCTCATTTCAAGGAATAGGTGGTGATCCGCCTCCAGGTGCACCACTATCGCCACTTCCCCCGCTCGTCGGCCAGACGATATGATTGGCCGTTTCCCATTCTGCCAGAATGCCCACGTTGTTTTCAAATTTGTTACGGACTAGCGTCAGGAGCTGTTTGCGAATTTTCATTCCTTCCACCGCCGCTGCCACCAGTTCGGCAGTGGCTCCCACCTGATCGGAAAGCCCCGCATCCTGATCGGCTCCAGCGTTTTCTAAGCGCTTGATATTTTTATCAAGTGTATCGAGGAAATTTGCCGCAAGCTCGAATTCGATGAATAGAGCTGCATGGGGAGTCGCCTCTTTCAGGATCGCCCTCGCTCGGCCCAGTAGGACTTCGTAGGATGACGAACGCGGGAGCACGAACTTGTCGTCGAATTCAGGCATATCTTCCGCTTCCGCAATGGATACTGAAGTTTTGCGGATTTTCCGAAGACTTTCCCGCAGCGCTTGCGCGGCCAGTTCTTTGCTGCCTGTGCCGCCGTGGAAGCCGCTCTTCCCTGTCAGCTTCTTCACCCCATGCTCCACCATCTTGGCTATGACAGCGTCCATGAGGGGGAATTGCTTACGCCCGCGTGACGCCGGATCGAATTGCGCTCCATACTTTTCACCGAAGCCTTTGATGCGCGTGAAAGCGTCGTATTGATTGCGAATTTCTTCGTTTTCCATAGTATTTGATAGTTATTGTTTTAGATACGATGCGGAAGCTAACTGGCGATATGGAAATTGAAATCAAATTCCTCGCAGAACTCTGAGAATTTGCCATTCGTTGGAAAGGACCCGAGTCGTGCAGGGGAAATCAGGTTGCACGGTTCGCAACCAGAGGCGCACGCACCGAAACCAACACGCACGGAGCGCAACCAGCCCGCACGGACCAAAACCGAGGCCGCACGGTCGGCAGCCCATGCGCACGGACCATAACCAGAAGCAATTGGGTCAAATCCAGAGCATCATGGCATAAAACCAGAAGTGTGAGGACGAAAACCAGAGGCACGGGGACCGAAACCAGAGTAGCGAGCCGGGCGCTGGCCCTTTATTTCACACCCTACCGCCGGTGAATTAAGGTGAATTTGAAATTGGTTCTTGGAAGTCCCGATCATCAGCCGCTTAGTGGAACCGTCCGCTCCGGCGGATGGGGATGTGAGAGTCCTCTCAACAAGCGGCCGGCATCGGCCGTAAGCGATGCCGCCAAACCGACCCAAGGGCCGGGGGGGCGGCGGCGAATGTCCAGGCCGCCACCTTCGGGAGACGGCTAAAGGCCGTTGCAGTCGACTTGTTGCGACTCTCTCAACTCCCCGTCCACCTGGAAGGACTTCATTCATCCAACCTTCCTCATGAAACCAATCCCGCTCGTTTTTCTAGCCGTGCTGGCCAGCGCAACTCTCGTTTTCTCGCAAGGCGAAAAGCCTGTCAGTTTCCCTGAGGCATCAACCTCACCCACCACCGCCCGCGTCCTCGGCAAGATCCAAGACGGCACCCCACCGCCTCCCGAGCCTGCAAAACCCGGTTTCGCCGTCCGCTCCAGAGACATTCTCAAAACCGAAACCCATCAGCAAGGCGGCCGCACCATCACCGTCCAGCAGATCAAACCCATCGCCCTTCCGGAACCGGCGAAACCCGTCGCCCCGCCCGATCCCGCCGCCCCTGCCGTCCAAGAGCGTATCGCGGAAATCCAGTCTGAACACCCCGAACAGGAATTCCTCTTCATCGGGGCCACGGTCTTTCGTGCCAAAGACGCCACAGTCCGCTCGTTAGTCACCCTTTCGCCACTCGGTCGCGCCCAACCCATCACCTTCTGGTCGTCCGCCGACTTCGCTCTTCTATCCGGCTTCACCTCATTCGTAGGCTCCGATGACGAAACCCACAGCCTCATGATGGCGTGGGGAATCTCGGAAATCGAAGCCATCTCCGACATCCCTACCAAGCGCGCGCTCGACCAGGGCCTCACAACCATCCCTGACCTCCCCGCTGGAAAAGCCACCTTCGCCGTCCTCTCAGAAAAACCCGATCCCGCCACCCTCGCCTCCATCCAGTCCCTCCACGATCTCTATAACAACCAGCACGATCAACTCGTCACCGCCTATCAAGGTCGCGAAGCCGCCCGTCTCCGCAATGAAGCCGAGCTAAAAGCCCACCCGCCCAAGCCCAAGAACATCGTCCTCAACCACTGGCGCACCATCGCCCCAGCCACCCAACAGAAAGGAGAAGCCACCCGATGAGTGCTTTCTCCAAACGTAGCTGGCGCATCCTACGCCAGGCCGTTGCAGGTGCGTCCCGCACCCTGCCTCTCCTTCTGGCCTCTTGTTTCTGGATTCTAACCTCTTCGCCTTCCCACGCCTTCATCGACACCAATAACAACGGCGTCTCCGACATTTGGGAAAAACAATATAACAGCGGCAACCTCCTCAGCAACTTCGATCCCGCCGCAGACCCCGATGGCGACGGCTGGACCAATGAAGTCGAAGCCATCTCCGGCACCAATCCCTTTGATGGAAACCTACCAATAGGATGCGTCCGCCCCACCATCACCCACATTCCCGCCGTTTACACCACCGATGCGAACGGTGATCCGGTCGTCAGCACCCCCGAAGCCGCGATCATCACCTGGCCCACCATCGCCGGGAAAAAATATACCCTTTGCGCCACCCCAGACCTCACCCTCGGAAGCTGGCTCATCATCGCCACAACTATCAGCGACGGATCTCTCATCACCGAAAACATTCAACTCACCCAGCCCGACGGCAGCACACCCGAGAAACTCTTCTGGCGTGTAAACATCAACGACACCGACTCCGACGGGGATACTCTCACGGATGCGGAGGAAAACAGGCTCGGCAGTAGCATCTATTTTACTGACACCAATGGCGATGGTATTGATGACGCCGCCGCCGCTGCAGCAGGCTTGGATCCATCGGCCGCAACTGAGGACACGAATGGTGACGGTGTCCCAGACAATGAGATCTATATTCCCGTTTTTGAGGTCACCGAAAAAAGCCATGACGTGATCACTCCATTTGGTTTTGGGACTCGTGCAGAACTTAATAAAATGTACTTCACAAAAGTATCTACCGATGGATACCAAGTGAATGATGCTCCATATTATCCCAATATCGCAGATGGTCAGTTCATACACACGGATACGTATCTCACCGGAGGCGCTTTAAGCCTCAATTCTGTGCTCACATCTTCTGAATCCGGTTTGTTATATACTTCTTGGTTAGTCCAAAACAGTATCGGTATTACGCCTGCCCTGGGAAACGACGAAACTCTACAAACATCATATCCGACTTCGCAAACGACTACAAGCCCAGACGTCATTACCTCCGAATCTAGGGAAACGACTTGGACAGAGATAAAAACTAGTCCTTGGGAAGTTACCAAAGTAATTCCACCAAATACAGTTTCTGTCGTGCGAAGTGGAACCTCCACATTTACCTTTCCCCATACAATCCTCTTTAAAGATCTCATTGGTTTTCCACAAGTTTGGCAATCAGTGGTCAAGCCTGCGCCATGGTATGAATCGCCAGAAATTTTCGGGCCTCTCAATCAGATCGGCCAAGGAATCGGTGCCGTAGGATATATCGGCGCTGCTGAAATAGTCCACTCACAATATATTCTCGGAAGCTTCGGTATCGGCCCCGTTACTATCTCAGCCCCGACGGTGGATTCGTCGCCAGTGATTGGCCGCGAAAGATTCCTCAAATCGTTTCGATGGCGGTGGGCTCGTTTCAATCCAAGAAATCCATTCGAATATGAGTATGCCGCCCCGCCTTCCTCACTTTACCGGAAAAATTTCCATTTCCTTGTTCAGCAGCATGATTATCTCAATGGCAGTTCTGGAGTTATAAAGGACGAAACCAATCAAAAGGAAATCATCGAAATTGAATTTTCCGGTGCCCAAGGCGGTACGGGTTGGCAGGACATTCCGTTGGCTCAATTCAACAGTCATAAGATCGAAGATCCTTCGGACCTTGCTGAAATTGGTTATTCCGGGAAAACAGGCTATAACAAGGTAACATTTTCCAATCTTCCTCAGAAAATTGCTTTTGATTCCAACCGTGACGGTGAGGTGACCCTGGATGATAGGGATCAAAACACCAGTGCTGCTCCATTCCGGTTTTGGATCAATAATGATCAGGATGATGTGGAGAGCGGCGAGCCTACGGTTGTTACCACCACGGATAGTTTTGATTCAGTCATCAAGACACAGCGGGATCTGGAAGACTTTTGTCGTCTGAAAATTGATGCGGGAGTCAGCATCACGTTGTTGCGGAACGGTGAGATTCAGATCGGACTGAAATTCAAAAACTTTTCAAGTCCCAGACCGGGGATTCGCATTTGGGAAAACGGCTCATATCAAGGAAAAACAGATTATCTGACAGAGAACAGTGCGGCAGCATATCAAATTCAGCAGCCCCCGTTTGGAGAGACTGCGGGCGGCACAGTAATCATTCCTTCATCTTATTGGTCAACAAAGTATGACTCTATCGCAGATCTGCTTTTTGAGGGGACTGCAAAGGGCAGCGGCCAATTAGTCATCACCCTACATGACAAGTACGGAGTGGAAATTGGTGAAGGCCCCGGAACGTGGTTGAAATTGATGGATGTGAAGGAAATGTACCAGCGTGCACGGGTCGTGAACGAAGCCAACCAAATCCCGGACGCATGGATCAACACGAGTCCACCCGCCCAGACTTGGAATTGGGACCCCGATGGTAAGTTCTACGTTGAAGATCCGAACGCGGCTCCTGTTACTGCGATCTTCGTCCATGGATGGAGAACGACTTATTCGGGTGCGATGAATTATTCGGATACCAGCTACAAACGCTTATGGCATCACGGATTCAAGGGGAAGTTCTATTCATTCCGCTGGGCCACGTACAGCGAAGACACGATTTTGCCTTATGTTGATTTGTTTACATACAATCCCAGCGAGTACCGCGCATGGCTCTGCGGCCCCACTCTAAGCGCGTTCGTCAATCAACTACCAAATCCAACCAACAGGAATCTTATCGCACACAGCATGGGAAATGTGGTTTCCGGGGCAGCGCTGCGTGCGGGAATGGAGGTGAAAAACTATGCGATGTGTAATGCCGCGATGTCGGCAATGGCTTACGATCCGAATCCCGCATTAATACCACCACCGACTGCGCAGCTTCCAACCGATCTGGCCACACTCAAGACACCGGACACTGATCTTGATGTGACAATTAGGACTAATTTCGGTCTTTCAAATAAATTCAACGTAGCAAATGGACCCTTTATTTATAACTTTGGACTGCCGAATGATTTTGCGACTGGTGCTTGGAGTGCAAACAATGAACTTTTTAAGCCTGAGTATCAATACAATCTCAATAGTTCGTATGATTACCAGCCATTTGAACCGCTATCTGAACGCCGCTTAAGTTATATTCCCGACTATAATGGATACATCCACGGAAATCCCGTGAGTTTACGTTATATTGTATCAATACCGGAAGCAATGGGTTATGTGACCAAGTCAAAAACAAGAACCGCAGGTGCGAATTTGGACACGAGAGGCGTCATTGATGTCGGAAAAGTAGTGAACATGGCTGATTTTGGTTTTGGTAGTGAACATAGCGCTGAATGGCTTTGGAATTACCAAGCCACTCACCTTTTCTGGGAAAGATTGGCGAAAAGGCTCGAATTAGATCCCAAATAATAGCTTTATGAAAAATAACAAAAATAAAAGATTTGGCATCTTTGTGTGTTTTATTGTTGTATTGATCTGCCTGCTGGCCACTTACGGCAAGAAGCACTTTGTCAGCAATAAAATTCAAGATGATCTAAAAAGAAGCATCCCGACCGCCAACCAAATTACAGTTAAAAATGCGGATCCATTATCCCGACTGCTCAACGCCTACCAAACTCCTATCGAATTTTATGGGAAAATCATCGATCAGTTTGGGGATCCTGTTGCAGGAGCTTCCATTAAGGTGTTTCCAATGGATAATCCAACAGAAAAGTCAAAAACCGAGTTGATTCTTAATAGTGATGCTGAAGGAAAATTCTCAATCAAAGGGATCAAAGGCTTGGCAATAGGTGTGGAGTGCGAAAAACAAGGATATTTTACTATTTCAGATTTGGGATTGGGCAAGCCTGCTTCCTCCCGACGAATCGAATACGGCTTGTCTGACGTGGACGGATCTCAGTTCAAAAATCCAAATAAACCGACTATTTTCAACCTGCATAAAATCGGATCCGTGGAACCCATGTTTCATCTTGAAGAAGATAGATGGCGTTTGTCTCTTGATGGCACCCCGGTAAAAATTGCATTAGATTCAAAAAAGGGAACCGGTCCTCACCAAATCGAATTTCGACTGATCTCAGATTTTAGAAATCTGCCAGATGTCAATGAGAGTAATTCTAAAAGCTACGATTGGAAATTCGAAGCTACCATCCGTGGTGGAGGCTTTTGCATCTGGCCCAGCGAATATCAATTTGAGGCCCCCGAAGATGGCTATCAGGAACATATTGAAATCAATTTCCCGGCTGTCATGCCAGACGGAGAAAAGTGGGTCAGATCCGGACACAGGCGCCTTTTCGCAAAATTCCCTGATGGAACCTACGCACGCATCAGAATGACTATCGAGTCCAATTCAAATTACCGACCACTACTCATGGAAGCCTGGATGAATCTTAAACCAGGTTCAAGAAATCTCAATTTCCCCACCCGTGATGGTTCCGTGATCAACTACTGATCACGATGGCTGTTTCCAAAAAATGCCGGACTTGGTTTTTCTCAAAAACAGCTCGCCCAGCTCGGACCAGCGCTGAAATGTATGATCAGGTTTGCATTCTCCGGGGCGGAGGGAATCCGGGTGGCCGGTGAAGAGGGCGGTTTTGAATCCTGCGGCGGTGGCGGGGACGATGTCATGCAAGGGATCGTTGCCGATGTAGAGGGTTTCCGCCGGTGAAATACCCCGGCCTGCGAGGCGTGTGACCATGAGTTGGAAAAGCTCGGGGGCGGGCTTGGCGATGCTTTGCTGATAGGAAAGCAGGGTGAGCTCGGGGGCAAAGAGATCGGAGAGGTCGCCGAGTGAAGGCAGTGTATTGCACTGGGCGTTAGAAAGTAGGCCGAGAGAGATGCCGGAGCGGGCAAGACGCTGGATCAACTTGTCCGCGCCGGGCATGGGGCGGGCGGGGTGCCAGGCAGTTTCGAGTTCGATGACAAGCGGGGTGATCTCGACGTCGGGGGGAAGCGAGAGAATTTCCCGCCAAAGCACGCGGAGGTCGATTTCCGGATAGGGAACTCCGGCGGCTGTGTGATGGCGAAGGACGGCGGCATTCAGCTCGGCACTGGGAGAAACGGGCGGTTCGTATCCTGCTTGGCGGAGGATTTCGCGGAGCACAGGATCGGTGAGTGGATCCGGCTGCACGCCGCCGTATGGGGCGATGAGCAGCGTGCCGTAGATATCGAAGACAACGGCGCGGATATTCACCTTCTCAGGAACTGGCTCGGGCGCGGAAAGCAGGAAATGGAAAGACGCGGGGGAGAGGTGGGCGTCGATGATAGAAGACGGTGGAATAAACCGGAGAGGGGAGGCGGGTTGATGGGTGACTTCTCGATAGATCGCCGTCAGGCTTTTCTGATATTCGGCGGGTGACCACGGTGACAGTTGATCCGGTGTGACGGATGGCGTGCGGATGGCGATTGTTTCCGCGAGCCAGTCGATAAGCGGTCGGGTCTTCCCATCGATTTGGACGAGGGGCACGGCTCGGTTCGCCTTTTCTGCGAGTCTTTCAATGACTCCTTGCTGAAGAGGCTCGGGGAGATTTCCGAAGTCCAGCAATTCACCATGTAAGAGTGAATCGAGGACGGCGGTGATGTGGACATTGGTGAGAGGACGACCGCAGAGGCGGAAATTCCTCTCAAGGGTGGTGGTCAGGTGGCTTTCGAGTATCGTGAGGTCGATCCAATCGACGGGGATGAGAATTCGCTGATAGATGTGTCCGCAGTTGAACCCATGGGAAGTGGTGAGATGCGGAAGATCGCGACCGAGCAGCGGTTTTTTCCAAGCAACTGATTCCAAAAACGAAAGTCCGAAGCCTTCGGCAACTGAGGTGGCGACGATGTGGCTGGCGTGGGCAATCCACGATTGGAAATCCGCTCGGGCACCGGCAGCGGGAGCGAATCGATCAACTACGTCGAACTCGATGGGCAGTTGGTGTTTGGCTGAAAATTTCTGCCAGGTGTCGTGAATGGCGAGGGCATCTGGGTTTTCTGGAGCGCGGCTGATAGCGAAGTAAGCGCCCTCTGGAGAGAGCGCTGAGAGGAGGATGAGTTCGCCGATATTCTTGCGGCGGATGGCGCGGATCGGGGCGAAAAGGATGGTGGAGGAAGATTTGTTGGGGACTGGATTTAATGAAATAGGGTTGGGAAGAAGGGCCGTATTTTCCGATGGGAGTCCCGCAGCGGTGAAGGTTTCCAAGTCGCGCTTGTTGAGGAAGGCGTAGCGGGTGCGGGGCGAAAACGGATAGGGTTTCCGGCAGGCGGAGAGCACAGGGACATTCTGAGGGCGCCCGTCTTCGGCGAGGTCGTGGATCTGGAGGATAAGGGGTTCCTGTTGCTCGGCAAGGAGGGCGACGACGTCGGCGATGAGGATGTTTTTTCCTAACGAATGATTGTGAAAATGCCAAAGATCAGGAGGTCCACCGAGGGCTTCGGTGGCGGCGGTGCGCATGGATGCGAGGAGATCTTCGGGTGAAATCCTGGACGTGGGGAGGTAGCCGAGGTGGGGGATTTGGAGATGCCCTGGGCGAGACGCCCGGGCAACGGCTTGGGGCGAGACGCCCCTGCCACGATCGTATTGACTCGGGCCGGTGAGGATAACGTGGCAGATACCGGCGGCGGTTAGGCAACGGGATGCTGCTTCGATGACGGTGGTGACTCCACCGGGATCGAGGTGATAGTGGACGATGGCGACGCGCATGGTGGGCGGTCCCTGCACTTTAGCGGGCTCCGTTGCCTTTCCAGTCACCGATGGGTTTGATGAAGTGGAAACCCCAGATCTCGAAGCCGAGTCGATGATAGAGGCGGTGGGACGGGTGGTTGGTGGTATAGCTGTCGAGAACGATGAGCTTGCAATCGCGTTCGTGTGCGACTTTCTCCAGATGATTTATCAGAAGGCTGCCGGTGCCGGAGGAGCGCTGGTTTTCATCGACGACGAGGTTATCGATCTCCAGATAGCGTCCGCACCAGATCTTGGTGGCGATCCACGCGCCGGCGACTCCGACCAGTTTTTCGTCAGTAAATGCGCCGATGAGTTCGTAGTGCGAATGATCAGCTAGCAGGGTGTGCAAGCGCTCCTTGACGATGTTCGCGGGTGTTTCTGGATTGAGAGTGGCGAGCAGAGTTGCGGCGTCTGCTAGGTCATCTGAATCGAGGGGACGAATGGTGGGCTGGTCCATGGCTTTGGAGCGGGACTACGACAGTGAAATCACTGGGCAGGCTTGATAGAAACGAGCAGGGCATTTTCGGCAGCCATGTATTTTTTCGCGAGGGCGTTGATTTCTGCCAGATTGATAGTGCGATAGTCTGCATCGCGGGTGCGGGCGAGTTCGAGGCGATTGGGTTCGGTCTGGCATTGGCTCAAGACGGTGCCAAGCCAGTATTTGTTGTCGCGCAGGCTCTTGTCGAGTTGGCCGAGGGTGGGCTTGAGGGCGCGGTCGAGCTCGTCAGCAGTGGCTCCGGTTTTCGCGAAATTATCAGCTAGTTCGCGCATGGTCTTGAGGAGCAGATCGAGGTCTTCGGGCTTGCCGACACTCTCGCCGATGACGTATCCGACATCATCGAGTGCGTCTGATCCGGCGGCACCGGCGCTGGGGCTGTAGGAAGCGCCGAGTTTCTCGCGGATTTCCTCGCGGAGTCGGTCGCCGTAGATTTCGGCAAGGATGTTGAAGCGCCGGAATTCCTTCTGGTTGCCGCGGATGCCGGCGGTTTTCCAGATGGCGATGGCGACGGCCTGCGAGATCTTCGAATCGTAGGTGAAGGTCTTCATCGCAGGGGCGTTCGGAAACCGGACCTTGCGCGAGGCGGTCAGGTTCGGCAGCACCGGCATGCGGGTGGGCAGCGCGCCGAAGGTGGCCAACAGGTTGGGCAGGATCTTGTCGGTCTCGAAATCGCCGACGATGGTGAGTTCCATGTAGCCTTTGGCGAGCTCGGGTGTGAGCCAGCTTTTCGCGTCGGCAATGGTGTAGGACGAAAGCTTTTCCTCAGAAGCGACGGCGAACCGCGAGTCGTTGCCATTGAGCCACGCCTCCATTTCCTGTTGGGGACCGGCGGGCGTGTGCTTGAGCTGCTGGTACATCATCGGGATGGCTTTTTTGAATTGCCAGAGGGCCTCCTCGCGGTAGCCCGGATCCGTGATGGATGCGCACATGATCTGGGTCTCAAGCAGGAAATCGGCAGGTGTGGTGGCACCGCTGAGGACAAAGGCATCCTCGCCGATGCTGAGGGTGGATGAAACGTTCCTGCCTGCGAGGATCTGTTCGAGATCGTCATTGGAATGTTTTCCAAGTCCCCCGCCTTCGAATATAGCGGTGGCGAAGCTGTCGAGCATCGGCATGTCTTTCGGCTGGGTCAGCTTGCCGGAGCCGATGCGGGCGGCCATGCGGATCTTGCCCTGTTCGAATTTGGTGGGCTTGAGATTGATGCGGACGTGGTTGGATAGAACCAGTTGGGTGATGCCGAGATCGGCGATTTCCTTGCGTGATGCGACGGTGCCGGGTTTGCCGAAATCCGAGTAGTCGAACACCTGGACGGGGCGCGCGGCCGGTGGCTCGACGGGTTTGCCGCGCGATTCTTCGAAGAGGGCCGTCATTTCCTTTTCCGCGTTTTCCGGCTTTTCCTTGGTGGTGAGGACGAGGTGATAGTTAGGCGTGCCCCAGAATGTTTTAAACGCCTCATGGCAGTTCTCGATGGTGATGGAATCGAGCGCTTTTTTGGCGATTTCAAGATCGAGAACCGGATCCGAGAAAACGGACGGCTCGTTGCAGGAATCCGAGAGAGCGGTGGCGATCACGTCGGACTTTCGGGTGGCCTTTTGTTTCACCTGCTGCTCGTAGGCGTTGAGGTGGTTCGACTTCACTTCGGCGAGTTCCGCTTCGGTGAAACCATGCAGGAGTGCGCGGCGGAGTTCCTGCTCGATGAGGGGAACGACTTCCTTCCAGCGGTCGTCCGCGGCGGTGATGTCGATGGAACCGAGCTCGACGTAGTTGAAGAGATCGTTCTTCGACGCCGAGCCGGTGGCGATCGCCGAGCCCTCGACCTTGGCGAGCCGTTCGAGGCGGCGGGTGAGGATGGAGTTGGCGATGTCGAGTTTCATCTCGGAGAGTCGAGTGGCGACCGTGTCGGGCTCATCCTTGTAAGGTCGGACGAGTGTTAGTGAAACCTCGGTGGACGAGAGTTCCTTGTCGGCGAAGACGGAGGTTTCAATGCCTTCCGGCTGTTTGATCGGGCCGAGCGGGGGATTTGCCGCAGGCGTGGCGGGATTGGTCATCGAGCCGAAGTGGCCTTCGATCTGTTTCTGCATTGCCTTGGGATCAATGTCTCCGACGACGATGAAGGTCATGCGCTGCGGAGTGTAGAAATGGGTGTAGTAATCGACGAACCGCTCACGCGGCGCGGATTTGATCACGTCTTCCTTGCCGATCGGGAAACGTTTCGCGACCAGCGAGTCCGGCAGGATTTTTGAAAACTGCTGCTCCATGATCCGGCTGCCGACCGTGTCGCGGCTGATCTTTTCGGATAGAATCACGCCGCGTTCCTTGTCGATTTCCGTGATGTCCAGCAGCGCGCCGTCCGCGTAATCGCGCATCACGGTGAAGCCGAGCTTGATCGCGTCGTCGGCAAGGTCCGGGATGTCGAGCATGTAGGCCGTTTCATCGAAGGACGTGTGGGCGTTCACGTCGGCCCCGAAGGCGATCTGCATCCGCTGCATGATGGGGACAAGTTCGTCCGCCTTGAAATTTTTCGAGCCGTTGAAAACCATGTGTTCGAGGAAATGCGCGAGGCCCTGCTGGTCGTCCGCCTCCATCAGGGAGCCGGACGCGATGTGCAGGCGGAGCGAAACGCGCTTTGGTGGCTCGCTGTTCGGGTAGATGATGTAGCGGAGGCCGTTGGGCAGGGTGCCGAAGGTGGCTTCCGGATCCGGCGCGATGTCTGAGGCCGCCTGGGGCCACGGGCGGGGAGTGACTTTTACCGGCTCCACAGCGGGCGCTGCAGTGGCCGGAGTGGTTTTTTCAGGTTCCGAAGACCTCGGCACGGCGGTGGAGACCACAACCGGCAATTTCGGCGTCGATGGGTCTTGTTTCGAGCGGAGGGAGAAAACACCCGCCGTCAGGCCGAGCACCAGGACAAGAATAAGAGGCGAAGCCTTCTGCATGAGCGCAGAGTGGTTGAGTCCCATCCCTTTTGGCAACGCCGAAAAAGCCCGGTTTTGAGGATCCACGCCATGAACTTCAAAACTTTGCGAAAACAGGATTGCAATCCCCGCGGCGACATGCTGTTTTCCCGCCCGACCGCAAGGTCGACCTCAGTGCGCGCGTGGCGGAATTGGTAGACGCGCTAGATTCAGGTTCTAGTAGGGGCAACCCTGTGGAGGTTCGAGTCCTCTCGTGCGCACCATATTACAATTCAACAACTTAGGGAGCTGGTAAAGCTCCCTTTTTTGTGGTTGGAAATCGGGCTTGTGTATTTATAGCGCACTTATTCTCCGCGCTTGTTAGCGTATGGTTGGTCACGCTCCGTTTCCTAGGACCGTTGGTTAACTCGGTCCGAGATTTTCGACGTGTAGGATGTCGATCGTCCAGCTCTGTGGAGGCATCATGATTGGAAAGCCATCGAGGCTACGGGATCAAAGATACTCGCGCAGTAGCTTTCTCACGGGCGGCGACAGGGTAATGTTGACAAATAGTAGACCCTGTAGGGTTGTCGATGGACGGCTGCCAGCTCATATCCTGGCCCTTTGGCGGAATAAGGATTTCGATAAGCCAGTCGTGGTGGTAGCGAGAATGTATGCTCCAGGACTCCCGAATCACTACCTTCCGTACGAGAGCTCCGGCGTCCCGGCTTCCGAGGTATTCTTCGAATGCCAGACCGCTGACACCGGCCGTAATGCTTCATGATCCGTGCGGTTTTTCAACAGGCTGTTAGCCCCAACCTCACGATCCCGGACTTCCAATACCAGCTCGATTGCGGGCCAACCGCCCTAATCACTTGAACGATCAAGTGGCTCAGCCATTGCCCGTTGGCGACGCTCGACAGTATTTTATCGATCGGCTCCAAAACCCAGCATGGTCCTCTAACCAAGGACCAAAAACTCAACCCATACTAAAAAACCCTTATGAAGAACCCTACCCGGTTTCTTTGCGCGGCTGGCGTCCTCGTGCTTGTCTGGGCGGATCAATCGCTTGAACGCGACACCGCACAACAGACGGCACATCCCAGCGGTGAAAAAACTTCATGCGGGCATTCTAACGACCCTGTCCGTGCTGCCGATCCCGCTCGGGCGCTGGTCCAGGCATTCACACTTGAAATAGGGAGCGAGCGCGAAAACCGCATCCGGGATCTGCTCTCCGCATGGGCTCTGCGGGACGCGGAGGCGGCGCTGGGATGGGTTTCGGCGCTGGAAAACCCGGCCGCCCGGCGTTCCGCCCGGTCCACCGTTTGTTTTGCGGTGGCGGAAAAAGATCCGCGCCGGGCCGTCACGCTTGCGCTCGCCCACGGCGCGGACGAGGACGACGACTCTGGATTGCTGGAGTGCCTGACCATGCAGTGGTGCGAAAAGGACTGCGAAACTGTTCTCAAGTGGGCCAGTGAACAGCCACCAGGCGAATGGCGGCACCGACTCTTGGCGAGAGCTTCCTTCGTGCTTTCCAAATCGGATCCGGCCGCGGCGGCGCGTCTTGTTTCCGGCTTGGAGCCGGGACATCTGCAGGACGAAGCGGCCATGGCCGTGCTCCACCAATGGGCGCTCAAAGACTCCCCCGCCGCACTCCAGTGGGCGGAAGGATTCTCCGAACCCACCCTCAGGGCACGCGCCCTCGCGGAGATCTCGAATCTCCGCAACTCCATGGTCAGCCATGAGTAACCGCGATCAGAATCGCCCATGAGGGCACTCCACTCTCCGTGGCTGCACGGCCTTTTTGCCGCGCAACCTGGGAAACAAAAAACACCAATAAAACCCCATAAAAAACCATGACGAAATACATCAGAACCTGGCTGGCGTCCTTGACGCTGCCATTCGCCCTGGGCCTGCCCCAGGCGCACGCCTTCACCCATCCGGGTGCCCCACTTACCCTCTCGGATCTCCAAGTCCTGAAGGCGAACGTGGACAACAACCGGGAGCCGTGGAAATCCGGCTACGCATCGCTCGCCGGCGCCAGTCAGGCCCAGCTCACCTACACCATGCAGGGTCCGTTCGCGCAGGTCAGCCGGGTGGGATCTTACGACCAAAACCTCGCCGCATGGCGCAGCGACATGAACGCGATCTGGTGTCTCTCGCGCATGTGGTATTTCACCGGCAATACCGCCTACGCGCAGAAGGCGCACGACATCCTGCTCGCGTGGGCAAACACGCAGACTGAGTTCTCAGGCAACGAATCCATGCTCGATCTTGGAGATTACGCCTACAAGTTTGTGAACGGGGCGGACATCCTGCGCGGAACCTGGCCGGGCTGGACGGCGGCCGACACGACCGCGGTGAAGGCTTATTTCGGCAACGTGCTTCAGGCCGGCGCCAACCCGTGGGGCGAAAGCATGTATGGCGCCGCGAACAAAGGGGCGCTGGCCCTCGTGGCTCAAGGGCTGATGGCGATCTTCAATGACGACACCGCCACACTCGACCGGGTCACGTATCAGGCCCGCACGCTCGCGCACGTCGGCCTGCGCAGCTCCAACGACATCGGCATGCTCGGCGACTCCCTCCGCGACCAAGGCCACGCCAATGTTCAGCTTTTTTCGCTGGCCATGCTTGCCGAAGCGCTCTGGAAGCAGGGCATCGACATCTACCCCGACTATAACAACCGCCTGCTCGCCGCCGGCGAATATTACGCGCGGGTGAACGATCTCTCCGTCTCCACGCCATTTCTCCCCTTCGGCAGCACCGATGCCTATTACATCGCCGACGTCACCAATCGGGGCTTTGGAGCTGGAAACACCGCGTTCAACATCCTCCACAACGCCTATGTCGTCCGCAAGGGCATCCCGGCTCCCTTTATGACCCGGAGACTCCGGGAGATGCCGGCGGACTTCATGTTCATGAAGGATGGCGACCTCTCCACGGCCACGCCTGCGCCAGCGCTGGCGATCCCCGCCACCACCTCGATCACCTCGGGGTTCTCCGACGCTGAAATGGGGGGCGCTTCCCCCGCCGGCAATTCCTCCTACTCCGGCGGCACCTGGACGGTGCAGGGCAGCGGCATCAACATCTGGGGCAGCAGCGATATTTGCCACTTTACCTATCAAGCGGTCACCGGCGACTGCGCCATCATCGCGAAAGTCGAGTCGGTCCAGAACACCAGCGTTTACGCCCGAGCCGGCGTAATGATCCGCACGAGCCTCAGCACGGGCGCTCCCCGGGTCTGGATGGCCGTCAC
>JBDSNC010000296.1:0-24358 GCA_039915545.1 Luteolibacter sp. | reverse complement strand
GGAGATACGCTTCCAAGCATCTGAACGGGGCGAATAGTCATTTTTGGCCCTTTCCAGAAAGGGCTCGGAATCCAAGAGTTGATCGGGAGAAATTTCTAGTTCGATCAACCAGCCATGGGTGCCCGCGTGTCTCAAAGCGACTTCGGCAGACTTGCTAAACGAAGTTAATTTTCGGTCATCGCTGTTATCACTAAAATTATCTAAAATTTTATCCAAAATCACAAGAAGATGTTCCCTATCTTCCACGGGCAAAGTGTCAAACGGCCGAGTCGTCGTCGCCCGCCTTGATTCTTTGGTGAAAATGCCGCGCCACACCCTCATGAGAAATTTTTAATAAAATTTAGCCCTGCGTGCGAGTAAATTTAATAAAGTTATTAAGTTTTCTTCAATTTGTTAAGAAAGGTAAAATTTATCTGGAATGCGGGGTAAATTTCGCTAAGTTTCCCTTGTGAAAGGCAAGATTTCCAGTGAATCGGTCACCCTAAGGGTCCCCGAAGAAATTAGCTCGATTATCAAGCATGGAGCATTTCCAAAGGATTTCGAGAATCCCTTGGTGGTTTTCGGATTTGTGAACGGCGAAGAATCGCTGTTCGACACACGCAAGGGATTGTTTCTGAGCAAGCCGGAAGGGATCGTGCTTCCCCATCGGGATACTCTCAAGGCATTTGGAAAGTTGATTCAAAGCTTCCGTCAGCGGAGTGTGAATGACCGAAGCGTGCATTTTGGTCAGTTGGCGGAGATTGAGCGCTTCGCCGTTTGCTCCTGACGTCCGGCTCGTGCCACTTGGCGTTTCAGGGCTGCGCGATGGCGAGCCGCTCTCATCGGCAGTATCCGCGACAAGTTTGCCTAAGGCAGCGCCGCCCGCACCGGGTTCTATCCGGAGGGCCTCCGGGAATATAAAACAAGGCCCGCCTCGGCCAGGTCCCCATCCTGCTGGAGAAGGATTGCGCATGGAAAGGAGGCGTGCCGGGCAGGGATCGGAAGCTGGAATATCTCCAGATTCTGCCCGGAAACCGGAGCGGAAACATATTGGCCGTGGATCAATGGCCAAGCCGGCGAAAAGCGTTCAACGCGGTGGAGCAGGCGCTGAGAAAACTGCTGGAATAGAAACCTCTATACGTGAGGATTCAAATTCCCTCGCCGTCGAGGAATACCCGCACATTCTCCTGGGTAATTTTTTCTCCGCGGCCGGGAAAGGCAGGGACGCCGTTGCGAATGGCGGCGGCACCGGGTTTCAAGTGGTCCGGCATGGTTTCGCCTGCTTCGATGCGGGCTTATGATCGTCGCGGCGGGTCTCGCTCATGGCTGGAATGAGGGAAGTGGGTGAAATTTCGCCAGGGGGGTCAAGATTCGGTCTCAGGGTTTTTCTTTTCATTGTGAACAAGACTCGCCACGTTCCCACCCCTTTCCCGACCATGTCCGACGCCCGTAAACCATTCCCTTTCCGCGATTTCGAGCCCAAATGGCAAGCACGCTGGGAGACCGAAAAGACCTTCCGCACCCCCGGCCCGGGCGATGCGGATTTCAACGCCTCGAAGCCGAAATACTACGTCCTCGACATGTTCCCCTACCCCAGTGGCGCGGGCCTGCACGTCGGCCATCCGGAAGGTTACACCGCCACGGATATCATCGGCCGCTACAAGCGGATGAAAGGCTTCAACGTCCTGCATCCAATGGGTTATGACTCGTTCGGCCTGCCGGCGGAGCAATACGCGATCAAGACCGGCCAGCATCCGGCAATCACCACGGCGGCGAATATCGAGAATTTCCGGCGGCAGTTGAAATCGCTCGGTTTCGGCTACGATTGGGACCGCGAAATCGCCACGACCGACCCGGAATACGTGCGTTGGACGCAGTGGATTTTCCTCCAGCTTTACGGCTCCTATTACGACGAGGAAGCTGGCAAGGCGAAGCCCGTTTCGGAACTCGAAGCCAAGGGCTGGACCCGCGAGCAGATCGACGAAGTGCGTTTCGCCTATGTCGCGAACACGCCCGTCTGGTGGTCGCCGGACCTCGGCACCGTGTTGGCGAACGAAGAAGTCGAGGAGTGGAAATCGAAAGGCCACACCGTCGAACGCCGCCCGCTGCGCCAATGGATGCTGCGGATCACGAAATACGCCCAGCGCCTGATCGACGAACTGGACACGCTCGATTGGCCGGAAGGCATCAAGCTGTTGCAGAAAAACTGGATCGGCCGCAGCGAGGGCGCGGAAGTCGTCTTTGAAGTCAGTGGTTGCGGCGTCTCGCCGCAACGTCACGAAGTCACCGTCTTCACCACCCGCCCCGACACCCTCTTTGGCGCGACCTACATGGTCATCGCGCCCGAACATCCGCTCGTTCCTGAAATCACGACCGCCGATCAAAAGGCCGCAATCGAAGCCTATCAGAAAGCGTGTTCCTCAAAATCCGACATGGATCGCGGCGAGCTGAACAAGGACAAATCCGGCGTCTTCACCGGCGCCTTCGCGACTAATCCAGTAAACGGCGGGCAGATCCCGGTGTGGATTGCCGACTATGTGATGATGGGATATGGAACCGGCGCGATTATGGCGGTTCCAGCACACGACGAGCGGGATTTTGAGTTTGCACAGCGGTTCGAGCTGCCAATCAAACAGGTAGTTCTTCCGGGAGATGGCAATGTAGACGGCTACCAAGTTTGGAAAGAGAACGGCGAATTCAGCAATCAGCTAGGAAGATTGCTCCATTCTAGCAACAGTGGTTGGAGCTGGGTTAGCGAAGTGAAAGCAATTGTGGAATGCGGCTATTCAATCAATTCCGGCTTCCTCGACGGCCTTCCAACCGCCGAAGCGAAGGCAAAAATGATAGCCTGGCTGGTCTCTAACAAAAAAGGCAAGCACCGCATCCAATACAAGCTCCGCGACTGGCTGTTCTCCCGCCAGCGTTACTGGGGCGAGCCATTTCCGATCATTTGGAAAGACGGCCATCACTTCGCCATTTCAGAAAGCGATCTCCCGCTGCTCGCACCGCCGCTCGACGACTACAAACCGAGTGGCTCTCCCGAACCGATTCTCGCCAAAGCAACCGGATGGGTCGAGCTGCCGGACGGCTCACTCCGCGAAACCAACACCATGCCGCAATGGGCCGGCTCGTGCTGGTATTACCTGCGTTATTGCGATCCCGAAAACACCAGCCGCTTCATTTCCAACGAAGCCGAAGACTATTGGACCGGCGAGAAACCCGGCATGGTCGATCTTTACGTCGGCGGTACGGAACACGCCGTGCTGCACCTTCTCTACGCCCGTTTCTGGCACAAGGTCCTCTTCGACCTCGGACACGTTAGAACGCCCGAGCCTTTCCAGAAGCTCGTCAACCAAGGCCTCATCCTCGGCGAGGACGGCCAGAAGATGTCGAAATCCCGTGGCAACGTCGTCAACCCCGACGACGTCGTATCCGAATACGGAGCCGATGCGCTGCGCCTCTATGAAATGTTCATGGGCCCGCTCGAACAGGTGAAACCGTGGCAGATGAAAGGCGTCGAAGGCGTTTCCCGTTTCCTCGCCCGCGTCTGGCGTGTCGCTTTCGAAGAGCAGGAAGACGGCACGTTAACCATTTCCAGCAAGATCCAGAACGTCCCGTGCACCGACAAGGAACTGCTCCGCGTCGTTCACGAAACGATCAAGAAAGTCGGCGAGGACATCGAGAAACTGAACTTCAACACCGCGATCTCGCAGATGATGATCTGCACCAACGCCTTCACCCAAGCCACGGTCGTGCCGTTGAAAGAGTTCACCGAATTCCTCACCGTCCTCGATCCCTTTGCCCCGCACCTCGCCGAGGAAATCAACGCCCGCCTCGGCGGAACCACGATGTTGTCCGAAATGACCTGGCCGGGCTACGACGAAGCCGCGCTCGTTAGAAGCGAAATCGAACTCGTCGTGCAGGTGAACGGAAAACTCCGCGACCGCCTGATGGTCTCCAAGGACATCGACGAGGAAGGCGCGAAAGCCGCCGCCTTTGCCAGCAGCAAGGTGAACGAACACCTCGACGGCAAGACCATCCGTAAGATCGTCTTCATCCCCGGCAAGATCTTCAACATCGTGGCGAATTGACCGCCAGATCGATAACCGGATTTCTCTGAAACATCCAGACCGTGCTTGTCATCCTGCTGCGGACCTGCTAGTGACTGCGTTCCTATGGAAACAACGCAACCACCCGTCACCTCGCCCTCCGCCCCAACTCCCAAAAAAGGACTCGGCACAGGTGCCAAAATCGGCATCGGATGTGGCGGCCTCGTCCTCCTGGTCATCGTTGGCATCATCATCGCGGTCGTCATGGGAGCTGGAAAATTGAAGAATTTTGCCGAAGAAGCGCAGAAGAATCCTACCCGCGCGACGGCAACCATGATGGTCTCGGCGAGCATGGGAAACATGGAAATGGTCGCCGAGGACGACGCGAACAAACGCTACACGGTTAAGGAGAAAAAATCCGGAACCATGACCACGATCTATTGGAGTGCGAAAAAGAACGCTCCGGAAGTCATCCCGGGAGATTTCTCCGCGATTCCGGCGGAAACCGCCACCCCCGCGCCGGATGCAGGCAGCGAACCGGTCCCGGTCAAATAAAGGCCACACCCCGGTCGTTTCCCTGCTCGCGAATCTCCCCAAGCTCCATGAAAAACCACGCTTTTCTCGTCCTATCAGCAGCCGCCGGGTTCTGCACTGTCTCCTGCGTCGAAACCGATCCCGCCGGTGCCAGGCAGAACGTCGTGGTGGATCGTGAAAAAGAAGCGGCCACCGCCACCCTGCCGCGAGTGATCACTCCGGGATGGCACGTCCAGGGCGATGGCAAGCCCTACCTCGACGTCACCGGCTACAGCCGCGTCGGCTATGTGAAGGACGGCTCGCCGAAGGATGTGGTGGAGGTTTTCTATCACGGCCAGGACAATCCTCGGGTTCAAACGGAGGAACAGGAATTCGTCACCATCATGGGCCGGAAGCTGCAAACCTACTCCTCCGGAAACGAAGACCCCGCCTTCGCCACCCAGCCGGTCTTGCTAGCCGCTCCGAACGGAAAATCCGCCTACTACTCGTTCCAATTCAACAACGAGCACCTCTACAAAACCCGACAGATCCCCGGGTTCGGCTGGTGAGGAGAAGTCATGGCGGCGACGGGGCGGCTGCCTTGGTAGTGACCGATAGCGGATTTCTTTCCGCAGTTAGGACTGGGACTCGCGTCCGTCAGGCCCATTGCCGCAGATCCTTCTTCGCCAGGGCGGCGGCCATCAAGTCCGGAAATCTGTCCGGGGTACAGGCGAAAACGGGAATATCCATCGCCGCGAAACGGGCGGCGTTCGCAGTGTCATACCAAGGTTTGCCCTCGTCGCTAAGTGCGAGCAGGCAGATGATTCGGACTCCGGATTCCTTGAGTCGCAACGCGGTCTTGAGCATTCCCGCCACGTTTCCGCCTTCGCAGAGATCGGATACCAGAACCATGACGGTGTCCGCCGGGCGGGTGATCCTGCTTTCGCAATAACAGAGCGCCTTGTGGATGTCCGTGCCTCCACCGAGCTGGCTGCCGAAAAGCAGGTCCACCGGATCGGCCAATTGCTCGGTCAGGTCGACCACCGCCGTATCGAAAAGAACGAAACGGGTCGAAAGCGCGGGCATCGACGCCATCACCGATCCAAAAATGGATGAATAAACCACGGACGCCGCCATCGATCCGCTCTGGTCGATGCAGAGCACGACATCGCGCAACGAACTACGACGCCTGCCGTATCCGATCAATGTCTCGGGGACGATGGTACGGTGTTCTGGCAGATAGTTTTTGAGATTCGCGCGGATCGTCCGGTTCCAATCAATTTCCGTCAGACGAGGCCGCCGGTTGCGGATGCTGCGGGAAAGCGCGCCCTGCACCGCCTGCCGGGTCGGCTGTTCGAGCTTGCGCATGAGCCGGTCCACCAGTTTTCTAACGACCATCCGCGCGGTTTCGCGGGTTTTTTCCGGGATGATACGGTTCAGCGAAATCAGAGTGCTGACCAGATGAACATCCGGCTCCGTCTGCATGAGGATTTCCGGCTCCAGCAGAAGCTGCTTCAGATCGAGGCGCTCGATGGCATCCTTTTGCATGATCTGTACAACCTCCGACGGAAAATACCTGCGGATGTCTCCGAGCCAGCGTGAGACTTTCGGGCTTGAGCCGCCGAGCCCGCCCTTCTCCCTGCCAGAGTCATAGAGCGCCTCCAGGGCCTCATCCATGCGGGCGTCCTCGGTGGACAGCGAAACACCAAGACCGGCGGCGGGTTCGGAACCCAGCACCAGCCTCCAGCGGCGGAGTCTTTCGGAATCGTTCATTTTGGCAGGGGAAGGCCTAGCAGTTTCGCCACCGCCCCGACCGCGGGCATGGCACGTATGACATCGAGATCATGTGAAATCGCCGGCGGCGGCGCATGGCCCGTCCCATGGGCTGCGGAGGCGGCAATCCGCGCGCGTTCGGGCGGCGAAAACGTGCCGAAAGTCCGGCGCAGGAGTGGCAGCGTGGCTTGAAAAACCGCCTGATCCAGCGAGACAAGCCAATCGTCCACCAGGGCCAGCAAGTGCCGGTCATGCACTAACAAACTCCCCCCTCCGCGCAGGAATCCTTCAAGCCAAGCCGCCGCAGCAGGTGCCGGCATGCCGGGCGAGAGCGCGAATCCCAGATGGATGGCAACCGTCCCGTCGTCCAGATGGGCCGAGTCCCGCAGCAACCGGACCGCAAGACCGCGGATCTTCGGGTGGACGTTCTCCTGATCCGTCATCCGGACGAGAGTCGCGCTGAACGCTTGGGTCAAATCCGTGCTTTCCAACATGGCCAATGCCGCGGCGTATTCCCGGAGATGAAACGAAAGTTTTTCCGCCGCCGCGTCATCGATCCCGCTCGCCGCCGGAGCGAGCCCGACATGGATGCGCGATGCGAATCCTGCCAACAGCCTGCCCACCGCGGCGGAATCCGTGGCACGGACATTGCCGTAGCGTGAGATCCCCGCCAGTGCCGGCACCGCCGCCATGAGATCAGACAAATCATGCGAAAGAGCACCCGCCGCATCCAGCCTGCGCAGCAGCACTTCGACCGCTTCCGGCAGTTCCGCCAACAGCGCAAGGTCCAGCCGGGCGGTGACCGGTGCCAGCCCCATTTCGTCCGGCATGGGACGGGCAAGTTTCCCGCTGGCGGCACTTTCCACGGTGTTTCCAAATGCGGATGCGTCAATGATCGCCACCGCCAATTCCGGTTTCCATTGCAGGCTCCAGCACTCCTTGAAGGTGCCACGGCCGCGCGCCGCGGTTTTCTTTCCCCAATGAACCTCCAACGCGAGCAACCGGTGGAGGAAAACACTGCGGGCGCGGCCGCCATCCTCACGCAGGTCCAACTCCAGCGGCGCGACCGATGCCGCGGACTTCAACCGGAGCTTGCGCTGGCTGGCCTCGATGTCCTGTTGCAGCGGCAATGATGGAATTCCTTCCGGCAGCTCGCCCAACCGGTCCCCCACCAGCAGCTTCTTTTTCAGAAGATCCAGCGCCAACGCGTCTCCCTGACAGAAAATCGTCTGGATGGATTCCAAGGTCTCATCAAGCCCCGGCATCGGGCGCCCGCGCATTCCTGCTAGAGAGTTGGACAGGCGCACCGCTTCGATCACCGATGCGGGCGACGCCTCCTGCCCTTCCTTGCGCAAAACCCTCGCGGCCCGTGTGAGCCAGGAGGAAACCGGATCGTCCTCATTCCGCCAGAGATGCCCGTACCAACCGGGTGAACGGATGCCCGCACCGTAACCGCTCGCCATGGTCAGGCGCTCGTCCGTCCACGGGATCCAGGTCGCCGCGACTTTGTGCTTCGGCAGGTTCTTCAAAAGCGCGTTGTCATCACCCGCTTTCACCGCGGTCTTCAAGGCGGGCGCGTGCCACGCACCGCAGACCACGGCGATGTTGGAGAATCCATCCTTCTCCGCCGCCCGCATGCATTTCCTCATCCATGCCTCGCGCAACAAGGTCTCCCGAGATTCGGTTAGTCCGAGATCACCCCGCAGGGTCGTGACCGCTTCCAGGATCGCTTCGAAAAAGTCCCCCTGCCCCCGGCGCTCCTCCACCCGATCATTCCACCAACGTTCGCCATCGCTGTAGCCGTCCGCTTTCGCAAACCACTCGAACGGATCCGGCCGTGTTAGTTCCTCCGACGACTCCTCGCGCAAGGCGAACATGTGCGCCGATGGCAGATCGAAACACCGGATCGGAACCTGATGCGCCAGCGCCCAGAGAATCGCCTGCCACTCCGGCGAATACTCGGCAAACGGATAGAAAGACGCTTTGTCCGGCGAGTCAGTGCGGTGGATCAGCAACGCCACCGGCGGTTTCATCGTCTCATGCGCCGCGTGAACCAGCAGCGGTTCCGCCTCCTGCGGCATTTCTATCAATAATACATCCGGTGCAAGCGCGTCCAGCCCCCCCAGCAAACTGCGCGCGCAGCCCGGGCCGTGGTGACGGATGCCGAAGAGCGTGGTCATTCCTTGGTGGCGATGATGGCTTTGAGGTCGCCGAGCGTTTCTGAATACACCACGGCTGGCACCTGATCGAAACGGAGGACCCGCAGGTCGTCCGGTCCCGGTTCGTTGTAGATATAACTGCCGCGCTCGACCGACTCTGCTTTCACGAAGTAAGCGGCGCAGAGTTCGATCGTTTCCATCGGATCGCAACCGATCCAAAAGTTGCCTGTCGGCAGAATTACCTCCACAGACGCTCCCGGATAGAGTTTGTAGTAACTGGAAATTCCACCGGCATCGACGACAGACCCGCGCGTCCAGCCGCGCTTCTCGGCGCGCGAGCGGAAGGTTCCTGCGCCGAGCTTTTTCCCGTTCGTCAGTGAGATTTCGCGACGGTTGCCGTGTAGTGGATCCAACAACTCCACCGGACGGTCCATCTGCGGAAACGGCGGCTTCACTTTGAATCGCGCCAGATGTGCCCGCCACGCTTCCAACGACCCGTCATCCAACTCCAGCGGATGCAACATGCCGATCATCGTGTCGTTCTCCGGAAGTTCCTCCAAGGTACCGCCGGCATCTGCTAGCAGTCCGTTCGGATGACGCCGGAAAGTGCGAAGGAGATTGCCGGTAGTGTCGTAAACGCCCCACACCAGACTGCTCGCAAACGAACGCAGCAGCGGATGGTTTTCAAACAGCTCGCGCCAGCGGGCCACCGGCCAGCGGCGTTGGCGGACAAGGGTCATTTCCAAACGGGCGGTCTGGCCTTTCACCGCCTCGCGCAGAAGTTTGGTGAGCGTTTTCACCTCGGTCTTGATCTCCTCCGGTGCGCTGGCCGGCAGTGCTTTCCAGGCCTTTTCGGTTTGCGGATCAAACCAGGTGAGTTTGAAATCCGCTCCCAGTTCCGCACTCGCACCGCCCCCGTTCCAATCGAATCGCCGGATGCCGTCGGAATCAAAACCGAAATCCGGCACAACCAGATCGCCGAGTTCATCCGTCGTGATTCCACGCGCCGCCGCCGCCGCGTTGAAGGCTTCGGCGCAGGCTTTTCCCACGTTCTTGAACTTGCTGCGGTACCGGTTGGACAAGGTGTCGAGCACCATCAGTGGCTCGTTGCCAGGTAAGAGCGAAATCGCCTGCGCTGCATACTCGGCGAGTTTGTGACGTGAGTTCTCGCACCAGTCGTTGATGCGGGGAAGCAGTAGCATGATGACGCGGTTGTCTCCTAACAAACCTCCAAGGGTTAACGCCCAGCGATCTGCCGCGGCTTGATCGGAATTGAGGAAACCTTCCACCAATGCGTTGGCGAACGCCGCGCTCTTTCCGCGATCTACCTCCGCAAACACCGGCCTCGCCTCCGGCACCCCTGAAATTTCCTTCTGCTTCGACTGAAGGGCGATCAATGACCTAACAGCACCTTTCGACAATTCCCCGCCATCTGTGGAAACCACCGGTGGCAGGCCATCCGGATCGCACCAGATGATTTTGGGAAGTCGCAGCCGTTTGCCATTCGTGTCCACCCATGCTTCAAATCCGGGAAAACCGGTGATATCTCCGGTCACCTGTGATATTTTCTCAGCCGGGACTGGCGCGGGTTTGGCCGGTTCCGGCGCGAGGCATTCCGGAATCGCTACTTCCAGTTTTGCAAGAATTTCGAGGATGATTCCGGACAGCTTCTTGGAAGGCTTTTCCGCAAGCCAGCCAAGGAGCTTGTGCTTGTCCGCTTCGGACGCGTCTTCGGCAAGGGAACGGATGGCGACAAGGCGTTTCTTCTCATCCTTGCTCCCCCACATCCCGTCGAGAAGTTCTTGAAATCCGGATTCACCGAGGGCGACATTTAGCAGCGATTTCGCTCCCGAGCGCACGCGTGCATCCGCCAGGCCTTGGATGAAGTCATCTCGAAACCAGATCGCCACCGATGGGCGCGATCTCAAAGCTCCCCAATACCACTCGCGGCGATTGATGTTATCCTTGTCCACCTCAAATGCCCGCGCGGAGATCTGATAGACAAGATCATCCGCTTCAGGCGGAGCATGTTCCACCAGGGCCCTGAGATCATCCGGAAACAGAGTCCGAATCTTTTCATCGAGGAACAGCGCAAAGAACTCATTCGCGTCGCCTAAGATATCCTCCGCAGCTATCGCGATCACGTTAGGGCCGGCGTAACACTTGAAGTCGGAGTTTCCACCCGCTGCGAGATGCCGTTTCATGGACTGGTAGAGAGCTGGACGGGGTGCCACATCCACCAGGGTATGAAAGATTCCCTGCTGGTTCGATGCCTTTGCTCCGGAGCCGATGAACTCCAGGTAGCGTTCCATGTGAACCGCCGGGCGCACTCTTACCAACCCATTCAAAAGCCGTTCCTGGTCGGATCTGTATTCCGTGGCGGCAATCCATGCCAGGACTTCGCAGTCATAGGCATCAGAGGTTTTGATGACCTGACTCCAGATGCCGGCGACGGGTTCGCGGTAGGTTCGATCCAGCTTCGACAGTTGTTCCACGAAAAGACGGACGCATGTCGGGCGATAGCGGAGAACGGAAGGCCAGAGGTGGTCATCTCCGCGTTTGGCGATCAGGGCGAATTCTACAAATTCCTCATCGGGACGCAGCCACAGAAATGTTTCCATTTCCGTGCGCCATAGGGGCTCGCTTTCCGAAAGTGGGGAGAACCAGAGATCGGGGAACTGAACATATTGCGGAGATACGCAGACGAGGATCCTGGCCATCGTCGCATCATCCATGCCGGCGTTCTTCAAACGGTCCATGAAAACGGGCAACTGCGTGCTCTCGCCTTTAATGGCCTGGAAATACAAAACATTGGCGTCCACTCCCAAAGCGGTTTCAGCCATCTCTCGATAGAGAGTGCCGCCACCGCGTTTCCAAATCTCGAGTTTAAATCGGCTGGCTGCGTCGTTTTCTTCGGTCCAATCGTTGGGAGAAGGGGCCAGCAGGCCTATTAGCACAGAGGCAATCAGTCCTCTGCGCCCCATTGGATCGGGAAGAGAATCGAAAATGGCATGATCTTCTTCCTTCACGAAGTGGAGTGCGGCTTCGGCAAATTCGATATCAATCAGATTGGAGTCTCGCCGGATGGCGGAGCTAAGTTCGGAGGCTATTCTTCCCATGATGAGGTGTTCGTTGAAGGTGTTTCAGATGCTATCCCTGCACGCCCGATAGAGATCCTTCCAGCCGTCGCGCTCCTTGACGACGGTTTCGAGGTATTCCTTGAACACCACCGGGTCCTGCGACGGGTCCTTGACGATGGCACCGATCATGCCGGAGGCGAGGTCGTGAGCGGTGAGTTTGCCATTGCCGAAGTGTCCTGCCAGAGAAAGGCCGTTGGTCATGACGGAAATGGCTTCAGCAGTGCTGAGGGTGCCTGATGGAGATTTCACCTTGGCCTTGCCGTCCTCGGTGGCACCGGAGCGGAGTTCGCGGAAGATGGTGACGACGCGGCGGATTTCCTCGAGCGCGGGAGGCTCGGCGGGCAACGCGAGGGCTTTGGACATGGATGAAACCCGCGAGCGGACGATTTCCACCTCGTCGTCCAGCGACGATGGCAACGGTAGGACGACGGTGTTGAAACGGCGTTGGAGGGCGCTGGAAAGTTCGTTCACACCGCGGTCGCGGCTGTTAGCGGTGGCGATGACGTTGAAGCCTTCGGTCGCCTGGATCTCGGTGGTGAGTTCGGGAATGGGCAGGATTTTTTCCGAGAGCATTGTGATGAGCGTGTCCTGCACGTCGGACGGAATGCGGGTGAGTTCCTCGACGCGGCAAAGCATGCCTTCCCGCATGGCGCGGAACATCGGTCCGGGCACGAGCGCCTCTTCGGAAGGGCCTTTGGCGAGCAGCATGGCGTAGTTCCAGTTGTAGCGCAGGGATTCCTCGCTGGTGCCCGCCGTGCCTTGGATGAGCAGCGTGGAGTTTCCTGAAATGGCCGCGGCGAGGTGCTCGGAGACCCAGCTTTTCGCCGTGCCGGGCACACCTAACAAAAGAAGAGCGCGATCGGTGGCCAGCGTGGCGACGGCGATTTCAATGACCCTGCGGTCGCCAATATATTTCGGGGAAATGACCGTACCGTCCGGCAGCGTCGTTCCTAACAAATAGTCGGTCACCGCCCAGGGCGAGAGCTTCCACTTGGGCGGGCGCGGGCGGTCATCATGGGCGGCGAGAGTGGTCAGCTCGGCGGCGTAAGCGGCTTCGGCGTGTTGACGGAGGACGTTCGGGTTCATGGCAGATTGAAGTGGGTGGGAAGGGACCGGCGGAATTCGAGAGTGGTGGCGAATTCCTCCGCAGCGGGAGAGAGTTCGGGAAGTTTCGCGAGCATTTCGAGACGCGCCAGAATGCCCTCCTGCGGAATGCAAAGCGCGAGCGAGCGGGCTTGCGGGCGGTTGAACACGGCAGGCGTGGATGCCAATGCGGTGTCGATTGCTGATAGGGCCGCCTTCCCCATGCCGGGCGGCGGAGGCCCGCCACAACGGGTGAGCAGGTCGATGGCTGTGGCGATGGGGAGCTTTCCCACGAGCACGTCCAGCAACGCGTACCGCGGCTTTGCGGGGAGTACATCAAGCATGGATGCAAGCACCGCGACTCTGGGGACGGCCGCCGCGGGCCACGGATCGAGGGCGGATAGAAACGATATGAACCGCTCCGCCATGGAGCGATGCGGGAAACGCCTCGCCGCATCGATCCAACCTAACAAAACAGGTTCCTGCCAATCACGATCTATCGGAAAACCGAAGCACTCGCCCGCGTCGCAGCCCAGTAAATCCGGCCATTCGTCCAGTGGCAGCTGGCCTGTCATCTGCCGCAGCCACCACGCCTTTTCGCCGGTGCCCTGCGGAGGCTTTTCCTTCAGTCCGTCCGCCGCCCATGACGGATCGAACGCGCCCGGTGGTTCCACGGAGATCACGCGTTTCAGCAATCGCCGCTGGATTTTCACCTGGCCACGGATTCGCCCGAGGGCACGTTTTCGAAACCCGGAATCAGGCAGAAGACCCAGGCCAATGCCGGCGAGTTCGCGGATTTCCTGGCGGCGGTCGTTCAGCGCGTGATGTTCGAGCCAGGATTCTTCACTTGGAAGTGGATTTCCAGCCATCAGCCGCAAAATGGATTCCCGCATGGCGGCGTCCTCTCCGGACCAATGTGAAGCCACCGCTTGCATGGCACGGGCGGGATCCATCGCCCGGGTTTGTTCCAGCCAGGCGATTCGCTCAACTGCCGGGCCTTCCTCCCACGAGGAATCATCCAATTTTTCATGATCCGCCAACCAAGCGAATTTCGGATACCGGCTCACGATCCATTTCCCTCTCTCACCCGCCAGCAAACGGACGGTGGGCCGGAGGGAATGATCCTTCGTGGCGGCAGCAAGCAGTTCGGGAAACACCCGGCCCGGGAGCACCCGACCCGAGGTGGAGGCGAAGTCGAGCCACTCGGATAGAACTTCGGAAAATTCGCCTTTCAGAAGCCTCATCAGGGAATCGACAGCGCCAGAAGATAGTAACTCTTTGATTTCCAAAGTACAAGATGGGGTCGCTTCATCAACTTTTTGCAATTTCGCCCCTCCACGATGCAATGCGCGAGTCAAGGCGAGCGCCTGGAGAACCGCATCCGCCGAATCATCGAGGCTGATCGCTTTCCAAGTATTTTCCATCGACGCATCGGGCGGCGGAGGCATGGCTGCCATTCGGGCGGTTCCCAGTAAAGCAGCGGAGATCAGTGGATCGGTGATCATGGCTGCTGGGGTGTGAGGGGAATCCACGCATCGCCATCGAGAATGGAGAGCAGGCGCAGATGGCGACCGTCCCATTCCCCACAGACGGGCGTCAGATTTCCGGCGCAAATGCACTCGATCCGGAACGACAAATCATCGCTCGCCCTCCATGGCAGGGCATGCCCGACCGCATCGACGAGCCGCTGGCCTGCCGCGTCCGGGCGCAGGGAAATGAAAAACGGAAGGGCTCGAAGAAACGGATTGGCTGCAAGAGCCGTGGCAAAACGGGAGAGCAGGTTTTCAAGATGCTCTTCATGGGCACTGGGGACCGGCAACAGGGCGGCGTCACCGTCACTCTCGGGAGTCGCGCGGACGGGATATAAGCCCGGTTGAAATTTCATTGCCACTTGGACGGTCGAGCCCAGAGGCCAGGGGTCGACCATCGCTTGCTGGACTGGCGTGAACCTAAGCACCCGACTCCACCGGCGTGATTTCTGCCCAAGAATCCAAGTCGAGCTGGTGATGAGGCGATCTCTTTCCTCAACCCTTCTCCCTGCAATAAACCATTGATCATCAATCACCTCGTCTACTATTGCCTCACCCAAACTTTCCCGAATCCCAAGCTGCAGAAGGACTTCCGCACGCAGCGTGTCATTCGGTGTGTCCGCAGCCGAAAATGCTCTCAGCAACAGATGCAGGCGGCCCATTTCAAAAGGCAGTTCCACATCCACCTCCGGATCACGTAGCACCGTGTCTCCGATGTGGCGCAGGGTTCCAGCCAATCCGGGTGTCTGGCAGTCGACCATGCGCTTGGCCAAGTTTTCCCAGGCTGAGGCATCGCGAGCGTTCCCGGATGCGAGCCCTTCCCGAGTCAGGTCGAGAAGGGTCGCCTGAAGCAGTTGCGCTCCCTCCTGCACCCGGGTTTCCTTCTGTGCCCGGCGTTTGGCTGCGGCTTTTTCATCGACTGGCTTGGTTTGCCTCTCTGCGGCCCCAGTCGCCGCCTTTTGCTCGCGGGCAGCGTGAGCGTCCAACCATTCGACTACCCAGAGCGGCCGTTCTCTTTGTGTCAGCGCCGCAGGTTGACCGGTCGCGAGAAACATCAGACCGATGGCGTGCTTGCAGGGAAACTTCCGGCTCGGGCACGAGCATTTGCTGGCGAGATCAGCCAAACGGACGCGGGTTTGGTAGGGCTCTTTGCCAGAGCCCATCGCCAGCCCCCACAAGACCTCCTCGTCACCACCGATGCTTTCCCATTTCCGGGAAGTTCCCAGATCGCGACCCGCTTTGAGCGAGGCGGCGTCCGGGACAATGGCCGTGATTTGATCGGGAGTGAGCGCCATTCACGTTAGATCCAACAGCAACAGCCTTCGGGCGTCCAACAGATTTTCCCGAATTCTGAGACCTGCTGATGCTTGGAAATCAGGCCGAAGCAGCCGCTTCGCGTTCCAGTTTTTCCACCCAGATGACCAGCATGGCGATGTCCGCCGGCGTGATGCCCGGGATGCGGCCGGCCTGACCGAGGGTGGCGGGACGGATTTCGCTGAAACGGAGCTGGGCTTCCTTCTTCAAGCCGCGGATGGAGGTGTAGTCGAGGTCGGCGGGCAGGCGTTTGCCTTCTTGGCGGGCCATACGGTTGATTTGCATCTGCTGGCGGCCGAGGTGCCCCTCGTATTTGAAATTCGTCTCGATGAGTGGCCAAAGTTCCACGTGGAACATTTGGAGGACATTTTCAGGCAAGGTTTCCCATGAATTCTCAGTCCGGCGGAACCATTGGTCGAGTTTGATGCCATCGTGGGTGGCTTGGCGGACGTAGGGATCGGCCTGAGCGAGAGCGGCGAGTTTTTCCTCCACCCGCCGGACACGTTCGCCACTGGCAAGGCCGATGGCGGCGGCTTTGGGGGTGAGGCGGAGGTCGGCGTTGTCCTGACGCAGGAGGAGACGGTATTCGGCCCGGCTGGTGAACATCCTGTAGGGTTCGGTGCAGCCACGGGTGACGAGGTCATCGACCATGACGCCGAGGTAGGCCTCGTCGCGGCCGAGGATGAATTCGGGCTGACCAAGAGCCTTGAGAGCAGCGTTGGCTCCGGCGATGAGCCCCTGCCCTGCCGCTTCCTCGTAGCCGGAAGTGCCATTGATCTGACCAGCGAAGTAGAGGCCTTCCACCCTTTTGGTCTCCAGAGTCGGTTTGAGCTGGGTGGGCGGGCAGTAATCATACTCCACGGCGTAACCCGGGCGTAGGATTTCGCATTTCTCGAGGCCGACGATGGAACGAAGGAATTCGAGCTGCACGTCGTAGGGCAAGGAAGTGGAGACGCCGTTCACGTAGTATTCGAGCGTGTGGCGGCCTTCCGGCTCCAAGAAGATCTGGTGGCGATCCTTTTCGGCGAAACGCACGACTTTGTCCTCGATGGACGGGCAGTAGCGTGGGCCGACACCTTCGATCACGCCACAATACATCGGGGATTGGTGGAGATTCCCGGCGATGATCTCGTGAGTGCGGGGGTTGGTGTAGGTGATCCAGCAGGGCATTTGTTCCACGTGGAACATTGGGGCGCCCCACGGGTTCAGGGTGAAAAGATCATTTTCCCCCTTCTGGAGGGTGTCCGCCATGAAACTGAACTTGGGAACCGGGGTATCGCCGTCCTGGCGTTCGCACTTGGAGAAATCGATGGAACGGGCGTTGAGGCGGCAGGGAGTACCGGTTTTGAAGCGTTCGACCTCAAAGCCAAGGCGTTTGAGGGATTCGGAGACGTGCGAGGTGGCATCCCCCATCCTGCCGCCCTTCTCATTCCGTAGACCAACGTGCATGAGGCCGCCCATGAAGGTGCCGGCGCTGAGGATAACGGATTTTCCGGCGATTTCCATGCCGAGCGAGGTGGCGATGCCGATGACGTGGCCGTTTTCCACGAGGAGCTCGGCGACGTTTCCTTGGTGGATCTCGACACCGGGCATGGCTTCGAGTTCGCGCTTCATGCGGAATTGGTAAGCCTTCTTGTCGCATTGGGCGCGAGGGGCACGGACGGAGGGACCTTTGGAGGCGTTGAGCATGCGAAACTGGATGCCGGTGGCGTCAGTGTTGAGGCCCATGATGCCACCGAGGGCATCGATTTCCCGAACCATGTGGCCCTTGGCGAGTCCGCCGATAGCCGGATTACACGACATCTGCCCGATGGTGTCCAGGTTCTGGGTGAGCACCGCCACTTGGGCACCGAGCCGGGCGGCAGCCATGGCGGCCTCGACACCGGCATGGCCGGCACCAATCACAATCACATCGTAGCACTTGGGGTATCGAAACATCGCAGGACGGGCAACATAACCGGAAGCGCATCCGGCTCAAGCATGGAAACGGAAGGACGCTGCCTCCGATTGTTCCACGTGGAACAATTTTACTCCGCCCGATCCAAAATCCCGGCCGAGGCGCGTGGGAGCAGCTCCTCGAGACGGAACTCCTCCCGATCCGTTCGGTTCGCCAGCATCACCAATGGCACGCCAAACTCAGCGAGCACCTGGCGGCAAGCCCCACAGGGTGAGATGGGCACCGCAGTATCTGCCACCACGGCCACAGCGAGGAACTTCCGCACACCCGCAGCGACCGCAGCCCCGATGGCCACGCGCTCGGCACAGTTCGTCAAGCCATAGGAAATATTCTCCACGTTGCAGCCGGAAAACACCCTGCCGTCCTCAGCCAGCAGTGCGGCACCGACGTGGAAATTCGAATAAGGTGCGTAGGCCATGTCCCGTGCCTGCCAGGCTGCCGCTACCAATGTGTCCCAGTCCATTGCTGGGAAGCTACGCATATTCCATCGTTTCAGGAACATAAAAAACCTTTTCCAAACCAAGATTTTGGTCTAGCCGCGACCGGAAAAATCCTCAATTCTGTTTCCGTCATGCAACGCTATCTCCCGCTCGTATTGGTCGCAGGTCTTCTTGTCGCGTTCCGCGCACTGGGGAGCGCCTTTCCGGAGACCCTGCCAAACTTCCAACCACTCGCCGCCGTGTTCTTCTGCGGTGCCCTGCTGGCTTCCGGCTGGCGTGGTTTCGCCATTCCCTTCGCCGCTTGGGCTATCACCTACCCGCTCGGTGTCGGACACCTTTCCAACGATCCTTCCGTTTTCGCAACCACGCTGCTCGCACTGGGTCTGGTTTTCCTTCTCGGAAAATCCTTGGTCAACAAGGGCATTCCCACCCTTCTCCTCGGTTCCGTCGCCTCGGCCCTGATCTTCCATTTTGTCACCAACACCGCCGCCTGGCTCGGTGATCCGCATTACGCGAAAACCCTCACCGGCTTGTGGCAATCCCTCTGGACCGGTCCGGTTGGCTCGCCGATTGCTTCGTGGGTGTTTCTCCGGAACATGACTGCTGCGAACGTGCTTTTCACCGGCATCATCGTCCTCGCCCAGTTCCGCCTGCCAAAGCCGACCCTCGCTATCCCCATTCCCGCCCTCGCCAAATCCCGCTAAGCCGAAACCAACCCATTTCCTGATCCATTTCTCAACGCCCGCCCCATGACCAGCGCAAGCCCCTCCTCACTCGATTTCGCCAGCTCACCGATCAATCAGTCGCTCACACCCGAGCGCAAAATCGAGCTTTTCTCGCAAATGGTCCGCATCCGCCAGTTTGAATCAACGGCTCTGAAGTATTATCAAGGCGGGAAAATGGGTGGCTTTTTGCACCTCTACATCGGTCAGGAAGCCGTGGCCGTAGGGACAATTTCATTGGGAGGTTCGGATGATCATTTCATCACCGCTTATCGAGACCACGGCCACGCACTCGCCGTCGGCATGGGTATGAACGAATGCATGGCTGAAATGTACGGTAAGCAAACCGGTTGCTCAAAAGGCAAAGGTGGTTCGATGCACTTTTTCGCCCCAGACAAGAATTTCTGGGGTGGCCACGGCATTGTCGCCGGGCAAACGCCGCTCGGCCTCGGACTGGCCTATGGATTGAAATATCTGGGTCGCGAAGGTTGCTGCCTCTGCTACTTGGGTGACGGCGCGGTGAATCAAGGAGCCTTTCATGAGTCCCTCAACATCGCCTCGCTTTTCGGAATCCCGGTCGTTTATGTAATTGAAAACAATGGTTACTCGATGGGCACTTCCCAAGAGCGCTCATCGGCATACAACGGCTGTCTCGCACAGCGTGCGGAAGCCTACGCCATCGAATGGGACGTGATCGACGGTTCAAATCTTTACGAAGTCCGGGCGAAAACTCACATCGCCATGGAGCGCGCCCGCAAGGAACAAAAGCCAACGGTTTTGGAAATCGATACCTACCGCTACTACGGCCACAGTGTCGCCGACTCCAAACATAAGGGCGGCTACCGGACCCCTGAGGAAATTGAAAACTACAAGCAGAACCACGACCCAATCTCTGTTTTCAAGCGCATCCTCGTCGCAGAAGGTGTCCTGACAGATGAGGTTTCTGAGCAAATCAAAGCCGCCGCAAAAAGCGAAGCTGCCGCTGCCGCCAAATTTGCCGAGGAGTCACCGATTCCGACCATTGCGGACATCAGCACGGACGTCTATTGGGAAACCGACAACAACACGCCAGCCTCGAAGATCGGCCGCCACTTCTTCAACGACTGATTTTCCCGCAGCCACCCAGTCGCTTCCCCCATTTCCATTTTACCGCCCACCGCTTTTCAGAAACACCATGTCCCGCATTCTCACCTACCGTGAAGCCCTCCGTGAAGGCCTCGATGAGGAACTCGCCCGCGATCCCAACGTCGTCCTGATGGGCGAGGAAGTCGCGCAATACAACGGCGCTTACAAAGTCACCGAAGGCCTTTGGAAAAAATGGGGCGACAAGCGCGTGGTCGACACGCCGATTTCCGAAGCCGGCTTTATCGGCATGGGCATCGGTGCTTCCATGCTCGGCGTGCGTCCGGTTATGGAGCTGATGTTCTGGTCCTTCCATTCGGTCGCCTTCGACCAACTCGTCAGCAACGCCGCCTGCGTCCGCTACATGTCCGGCGGTCTTTGCAACTGCCCGATTGTCGTCCGCGGCCCGGCCAACGGCGGCACCGGTGTCGGAGCCACCCACTCGCACATTCCTGAAGGACTTTTCGCCGCTTTCCCCGGCCTGAAAGTCTGTGCTCCCGCCACCCCGGCCGACGCCAAGGGCCTGATCAAAGCCGCGATCCGCGACAACGATCCGGTCTACGTCATGGAAAACACCCTTCTCTACGGCAACACCGGTGAGGTTCCCGATCCGGCCGATGGCGACCACGTCGTTCCTCTCGGCGTTGCCGATCTCAAGCGCGAAGGCTCGGACATCTCGCTCATCGCCCACGGCCGCTCCGTCATCCAAGCCCTCGCCGCAGCGGAAATCCTCCAAAGCGAACACGGCATCAGTTGCGACGTTCTTGACCTCCGCTCGATCCGCCCTCTTGACCAGAATGCGATTCTCAAGTCCGTCATGAAAACCAACCGCGTCGTACTCGTCGACGAGTCCAAGCCGTTCGGTGGCGTATCCGCCATGGTCGCCATGCTCATCCAGGACCACGCCTTCGATTACCTCGATGCTCCGATCAAGCGCGTTTGCTCGATCGATGCCCCGGCAATTTACTCACCACACATTGAGCATGAACAACTTCCGAATCCGAGACGGATCGTCGAGAAAGTCCTGACCATCGCGTGATCGCGTTTGCCCGGGAGCTGTCTTTTTTATTGCCAACACCGCCATCCTTTCTAGCATCCTCAATATGTTCCTGCGTCTAACGACCATCATCGCTGCAACCGCATTCGCTCTCTCTCTGAGCTCTTGCTGCTGCATGTAAAATCCCGCGTTTTCCCTCTACCTATCCAACTGAACCTATCATGAAAAACCTTGTTCTTCTCGCCACCCTGGTTGCTGCCTCACTCGGCTTCTCCTCCTGCTGTTCGATGTTCGGCAACACATCGCAAACCGGCGGATACCGCACCGTCACCAAACAAGTGAAGACCTGCGGCTACGACATCGTCACCGAAGAAGTCATCGTTCCCGGTGACTCGAAGAGCGGCAAAGGCGGAATGGTGCAAACCATCGAAAAGAAGGTTCCCCGTTATAAGACAGTGACCAAGCAAGTCGCAGTCCGTGGAGGTGCATGCGCCCGTTACTACTGCCCTACCAAAGACCATTGCGGCACCACCTCCGAAGCCACCCGCAATCTCGCCAGCGCGCAAGGATCCGTCGGCAGCCCGAACATCGGCCTCATCCCGACGATGAAACCAATCGCTCCCTGAGCCGGTAGTTCCAACCATTTCCAAAGCGCGGAGGAGATCAATGCTCCCCGCGCTTTTTTGTTTCCACGTCCGACAGTAAAAAGGCTGGAAATACCCTGATTATTTACCATTCTCCCTGCGACTCCACTCCCTACAAATACCATGTCTGTGAACATCGAAATGCCAAAACTCTCGGATACCATGACCGAGGGCACCCTCATCAAATGGCACAAACAAGTCGGCGATACCGTCGAGATCGGCGACATCCTCGCTGAAGTGGAAACCGACAAGGCCACCATGGAAATGGAAGCATTCGATGATGGAGTCATCACCGAAATCCTCATCAAGGAGGGCGAAAAAGCCAACATCGGCAGCGTCCTCGCCATTCTCGGCAGCGAGTTTGACGAAGCCGCAGCTCCTGCCGCCCCGCAGCCTGCTGCGGCAGCCGCGCCTGTGCAACAAACCCCTGTCGCAGCCGCTGCTCCGGCAGTTGCCGCAGCCGCTCCGGTCAGTGTCGATGGCGAGCGCCTGAAATCCTCTCCTCTCGCCCGCAAGGTCGCATCCGATCTCGGTGTTGATCTGGCAGCAGTCACCGGCACCGGCCCGGGAGGACGCATTCTCAAGAACGACGTCGAAGGCGCAGGCAGCTCACCCGCCAAGGCCGCACCCGCACCTTCCTCGGAAGCAGCCGCCGCCGCCGCTCTCGCAGCTTCTATCAAAAGCAAATCCGCCGCTCCCGCTCCTGCAGCGGCGCCCCCACCACAGGCCATCACTCCGGTCGCGAAAGAGGGCGATGAGATCGTCCAACTCAGCTCCATGCGCAAGATCATCGCATCGCGCTTGCTCACTTCCAAGACCACCATCCCCCACTTCTATCTGCACGTGGAGGTGGATGCCGCCCCCCTGATGGCGCTGCGCAAGCAAGTCAACGACCAGGCGGAGAAAACCCACGGCAACAAATACTCCGTCAACGACTTCATCCTCAAGGCCGTCATCAATGCCACTGTCGCCGTGCCAGCCGTGAACGCCTCATTCGCCGGCGAGCACATCGTGAAGTTCAAACACGTCGGGCTATCTGTAGCCATCGCCGTGGAGGACGGACTGGTCACCCCCGTCATCAAGCAGGCCGAAACGAAATCCCTCCTCGCCATTTCCCGCGCCGTCAAGGACTTCGCCGTGCGCGCCAAGGACAAGAAGCTCAAGCCCGATGAGTTCGACGGCGGCACCATCACTGTTTCCAACCTCGGTGCCTGGGGAATCGAATCCTTCGATGCCATCGTCAACCCGCCACAGGCCGCCATTCTATCGGTCGGTGCCGCGATCGAGAAACCGGTCGTCAAGAACGGTCAGATCGTTCCCGGCCTGCGGATGAACCTCGGCCTCTCCTGCGACCACCGCGTCATTGATGGAGCCGTCGGTGCCCAGTTCCTCTCGGAAATCAAGAAGCTCCTCGAACAGCCCGCCCTGATGCTGCTCTGAGGCCACCTGCCTTTCCCACGGGTCCCAGACCCAACGAAACATTCCAAGCCTTCCAGCACCCCGTTGGGAGGCTTGTTTCGTGAATGGGCGAATCTTCTTCCAATCGTTTTTCCAATGCATCCCGACCTAACGAATTTCTCCCTTCTCTTGATGACTTCGTCTTTTTTGACCCTATAAGATCTTCTTCTTCATAGTGTGAACAAACTTGGAAACGGTCTGTTCCACGGCTCAACCATGCGGGTTCCACGGCAGGAACAAGTTGGGCAACAAGCTGTATGGTTTCCGAATGAATTGCCTTTTCAAAGAGCCTCCGCTGTTTCTGCCCATCCATTCCGATGTTATTCCCAAGCTTTTCCGAGGTTCTTGGAAAACGTTCCGGAGCTTGCCGAATGAGCCCGGCCCGAGCCATCATTCCGCCACATGAAACAGGCGGTGATTACGGGCGGAAACGGCACTCTCGGCCATGCCATCGCTGCCGCCTTGGAGGATCCCGGATGGAAAATCCTTACGCCATCGAGCACCGATATGGACGTCCGTGACGAAAGCTCGGTCCGGCGCTTTTTCCAACAGAATCCGCTGGAGCTTCTCGTTTGTGCGGCCGGCATCATCCGCGACGCACCGCTGCTCCGAATGACCGGTGATTCCTGGGACGATGTGATCGCAGTGAATTTCAAAGGAGCGGTTGCCTGTGCCAGAGCCGCGCTGCCGGCAATGATCCGCAACGGCGGCGGGCACATCATTTTCATTTCAAGTTTTTCGGCCCTGCACCCGCCGGTCGGCCAAGCCGCCTACGCCACCGCCAAGGCGGCCCTTCTCGGGCTGATGGAAGATCTGGCCCGGGCCCATGGTCCCCAGAACATCCGGGTGAACACGGTTCTTCCCGGCTTCATCGAAACGCGGATGACGGAGAGCGTCAGCGAAAAGCGCAGGGAGGAAGTGAGGGACTCGCACCTGCTCAAACGTTTCAACACGCCCGTGGAAGTCGGAAAATTCATCCGCCACCTCCATCACCATCTGCCTCACACGTCCGGTCAGGTATTCCAATTGGACAGCCGGATTTCCTGAAATTTGTCCGTTTTATGGGGGTTGCACAAACTCTGGGAAGTGTCTTAACTCCGCTTCCCTCAAGCGTCCGAACCCACGGGCGTCCATCCGATAAAATCCATCAACTAAAAACACACCGATGAAGATCTCCAAAAACAATTTCACCAACGAAGAAGTCGTACTCGATTTCCACGAATACGAGGCCTGCAATTTCACCAACTGCCGCTTTGTCGTCCTTGGCTACGGCCCGTTCTCCCTGAACGCCTGCGAAGTGACCAACTGCGAATTCACCTTCGCCGGTCCGGCCGCAAGCACGATCCAGACGATGTCCACCATCTATCACAACATCGGCGAGCAGGGCAAACAACTCATCGAAGGCACCTTCGAACAGATCCGCAACGCCGGCGCGAACAAGCCAGCCTGATTTCAGTCCGATAGAAAAAAATCGACAAG
>JBDSNC010000266.1:0-3832 GCA_039915545.1 Luteolibacter sp. | reverse complement strand
TGTGGCCGGAAGTGAAAAAGCGACTCGCGGGATCGGTCGTCGTCGCTCATGGAAAAGGCACGGAAAAGCGCTTCCTGAGGGCGTTTCCCGGTCATGGCTTCAAGCCGTGGATCGATACGCTGCTGCTCGCCCGCGCCGCCTGGCCGGACCTGCCGGACCACTCGCTCGGCGCGCTTTGTGTATCGCAGGGCCTGGAGGCGGAGATCCGGGAAATCGTCCCCGCAAAATCGTGGCATGACGCGCTTTTCGACGCAGTCGCCTCACTCGTCCTGCTCACCCGCATCATCGAGAGCCACTCGCTCATCGACGAACCAATCGATTCCCTGCTTCACCCGGACACCTCGGTGTGGCACAAAACGAAACGCTCATGACCCTACGCCATTTTTTGTTCGGCACCTCCAGCAGATCCACCACCGTGGTTTGCGCGTTCCTCCTCGGCGGATCCCTGATCCATCTCGCCAATCGCCCCTCCGCCTCCGCCGCCGAGGCTGAAAAAATCGCGCCCGCCCCATCCGACGATGTCGCCCTCGTCCGATCCCTGCTCGGCGAGCACCTCTCCGACCGCACCTTCGCCTTCGCCACCATCGCGGAAGCCTGTTCCGGGAAAAAAGTCCTGCCACTCGACGCCAGTCCCGCCCATCAACGCGTCACCGCCGCCATCCATCAGGCGCTGAAGGAAACCCTCGCCGATCTCAACCAGCCGACCTCACCCGTCCGCCAGCTCCGGCGCATCAACGAAGCGTCGAAATTTTTCGAAGACGGCATCCACGCCCGGCTCAATGCGATGCCCGGCTTCACCTGCGAGGTCCCGCCCAACCGCGATGGCGATCGCCAGCGCTCCGGCTACCCGGACCTGAAAATCACCGACAAGGAGTCCAAGCTCGTTTTCTACCTCGACCCCAAGCTCGTCGAACAAGGCTCCGCCGAAAGCACCTTCCGGACGTTCTATTTCGAGCCGAAAAACGAAACGCTCAAGATCAACGACGACGCCGTGCACCTTCTCGTCGGCATCGAGCACGACGGCAAGGAACGCGAGTGGACCTTCACCGGCTGGCGTCTCATCGATCTTTCCGGACTCCGCGTCCGCCTCAAGGCCGAGTTCCAGGCATCGAACGCCGACCTCTATCAAAATTCCGTGCTTTCCCTCCCGCAAACAGCCCGTTAGCCTTTCCGTCCCGTGACACTCCCACCCCGACGCACCAGCGGTTCAGTCGCCATGGACGACTACCTCGAGCAGATCCTGCATCTCATCGAGGCGAAAGGCTACGCCCGCGCCGTGGACATTTCGAAAAACCTCGGAATCTCCCAAGCCAGCGTGACCAACATGCTCCAGCGTCTCGATGCCGAGGGCCTGGTGAAACACGAAAAATACCGCGGCACCATCCTCACCGAGGAAGGCCACCGCATCGCCCTCGCCATCATCGAGCGTCATGAGACGCTCACCCGCTTCCTGCGGCTCTTCGGCATCGACGAGGAAACCATCTATCGGGACGTGGAAGGTATGGAGCACCACGTCTCCCGCCCCACTCTCGGCGTCATCCGTGCCGTCGCAGACGCTCTGGAAGCCGATCCCGCGCTGCTGGAAAAAATCCGCGAGAAAAGCCAGCGCTGAGCTGCGTCTTCGTAAGTCCCGCCTTCAGGCGTTAAGGAGGGTCGATCTCCGGTCGACCATGCCCATGCGAGGCCAATGAAAAGCGATCGTCTCATGTCATAGACTCTCCATGGACCCAGCGGATCGGAGTCCGCCGCGCCTTGATAGAAGACCGCCTGAAGGCGGGACTACGAACGAAGAAGAAAACACTAACGATTCCGCTTTTTCCACTCCGGATACTCCTTCTCCAAAATCTGCTGCGGCCACGTCCCATACCACGCATACCCGTTGCGGCGCTCGCTGCCGATTTCCGCGACAGATGATTTCGGCACACCGTCGCGATCACAGAAAAGCGGCTTCCCGGTCTTCAGATCGTAAAACCTCGCCCACAATGGCGAACCGTTCCGATCCTGCACGACCACAAGATTCGTTCCTTTTTTCGTCGATGGATCCGGCTTCCGTTCCAAGCGGATGCCCTTGATCTGCGCCGCTTCGAACCACGCCACCGCTCCATCCACGGCTTTCACCACTTCGGGGCTCGGCTTATCCAGACTCATCAACAATCTCGTCAGCCCGGCGGACTCCGCGCCACTGAAGGAAGCAAGTTCGAAGGCCCGGGCCTTGCGCGGGCTGAAGTCCACCTCGTCATGCTGAGCACACCAGACCGTCAGTTTGCCATCCATTTTGATCTGACATTTCAGAATGCATTCGATGCCCTTGTCGAACGCCTCGCCCGCCGCCTTGCGCTCCTTTGCTGGAACGAATGCGTAGGTGTCCTTGCTGTTCACCTCCCGGAGAAATCCCATCAGCCGTTCCATCGCCCCATCGTTGAAAGTGATGTAACGGTGATACTGCTGGCTTGGCGGATAATACTGCGGCCAGCCGCCGTTCGGATACTGCGCCTTGAGGATGTAGCCGAGTCCTTTTGAAAACGCCCTTTGATAGACTTCGTCCTTCGTCGCATCATAGCAGCGGGCCAGAAAACGCAGTTCGTCGGTAGTGGCTCCGTTGTCGAAGGTCGGATGCAGCTCGCCACGGTCACCAGTGTAGGGAGCGTCCACCGTATCTGTGTTTTTCGGCCAACCGCCGAGATCGGACTGATAGGAGAGGATCGTGGTCGCCACCTTTTCCGCATCCGCCGTGGAGAACCACCCGTCCGGCTTTTTCAAATAGGCCGCGGCCCCGCCACCAGCGGCGAAAGCTGACAAGGGCGCGAGCGCGGTCAGAACAAGCAGCGCGGAGCGGAGCGGATGTTTCATTGGCTCAGTCTTCCGTTTTGAGAATGATCTCCTTGAATTGCACGGTCATGGGCTGGCCGGCGTGAAGCTGGAGAGCGAGGACGCCGGTCTTCGCGCCGACGGCCGTCTCGTCGCTGACATCGATGGTCTGCTTGCCGTTGATGAAATGCTGGAGGTGGCCGCCCTTCGCGATGATCACATACTCGTTCCAGTCGGCGGGCTTGATCGCCGCTTGAATTTCGTCGGACTTGCCAACCTCGCCGGTGACCTCGATCTTCGGTTTGTTCGCTTCTCCTCCTTCGTGGATGACGACCTTCTGGCCGCGCTCGGCGAGGATGCCACGGGCCTTTTCCTCATAAAGGATGCCACTGTATTTGGTACCGCACTCGAAGTCCGCCTGATAGCCGGATACGACGGAATACTCGGGCTTCACCACCTTGCTCCGGTATTGCACGCCGGAATTTCCGAAGGCTTTGGACTCACCGCTCGCATCGGTGATCTTGTATTTGAAATGCAGTTCGAAATCGCCGACTACGCCGTCCCAGATGAGGAAGGTGTTTTCTTTCACCGGCACTTCCTTGGTGGTCTGGCCGGTGATCGCGCCATCCTTGACGCTCCAGAATTCCGACTGACCTTTCCAGCCGGTGAGGTCCTTGCCGTTGAAGAGTGGTTTTTCACCGGCATGGGCGATGGAGGCGAGCGCGAGGAGGGATAGCAAGGTTTTGATTTTCATGGAGGCGTGGGTTACGTGGGGTTTGGGTGGAGAATTTCGTATTCAGCCAATTTTCTCGGCGAGGAAGCGCAGCATCAGGCTTTGGCAGACACGGGCGACGGCCGGATTGTAGCGCGGTCCTTCATCGCGCAGGAAGGCGTGGGCGGCGTTAAACTCGTGCCATTCGAAATCCGCGCCCGTTTCCTCGAGCGTCCGGTGGAGCAGTTCCCTGCCCTCTTTCGGAATGTGCGGGTCCTGGCGGCCGAAGACAAATAGTTGGGATGTCTTCAT
>JBDSNC010000245.1:0-29287 GCA_039915545.1 Luteolibacter sp. | reverse complement strand
ATCAATATAACAAATCCTGCGGCCCCTTCGTTTGGACGAAAGGTCCTGACAAGTTGAAAAAGATCATCGAACTCACACAAAACCATCAGTCACAATCGCACACGCACTAAGAGGACGATGCACTAGTGCAACGAAGGGCTGCTTTTCAAACAGCGCCTCGACGGTGCATGTCAAATTCCAGAGGGAAATCGTGTAAGCTCCCAAGGAGGCGCATAAACCCTGGCAAACTCGCTCAGCGGCCTCTCTTCCATCCTGACCGCTGAGACAGGTCTTGACTACTTCGCCTACGGTGTAGTCGTGAGTGTCACAGTCACCGCCAAAATCTACGCGCATCAAGAGGTCGCGACCAACCGAAATGAGCAGACCTTCCTGTGTTGAATCCTCATTCTTTGAGCGCGAAAAAAAGCGCATTTGCAGAATATCAAGAGCCACCACAACGCCCTTTTCTAACGACGCGATATCGCTCAATAACGCAGCCAAATCTTCGGCGGGCGAATTCTCGACGCAGCCATTGGCGATACAGCGAAAGTTGGCCGACGCGAGGCCGCCTCGACTGATCGCGCGCCTTAGCCGCGAGATGCCGACATCATCCATACCGACTCGGGCTTGGAAATAAGGAAGCATCGGCAACAACTCAGGTTCGCTGATTACACCATCAAGCGACGTTGATGCAAACGCTTGATTACACTGGTGCACTCCATGAATAAAGCCGCCAAGCACAGTCGCATTCCGCACTTCGGGCGTTGCAGCACGATAAGCAGATTTGAGTTCATCCCAAATCGAAGCAAGGTCGTCCTCCCCCTCGGCAAGACCGATACCACACTCAAACGCCCGCTGCGGATGCGGCTCGATGAGAACTTCAGCAATGAACGCAACGCGAGCTTCGGAATCTTGAGCAAGCGCACGACCGACATCTTTGGCCATTTCATTGGCCTTCACCCAAGGCTTCATCACATCACCATCCTCCTCCTCGCCATCGGCGAAGTCCCAGCCTCCACCACCCGGCATCCGGTTAATGACAACCGCGCGAGCCCGATTGAGAAGATCCGCAGGTTTCAACTGCTTGACGAGTTGTTCCAACTCCGCCTTGGCGTCCGGGAACATATCCTTGCCGTCATAGCGAAGTGCAACTCGGCAAGAGATCCAGCCTTCGATCCAGGGTTTTGTTTGGGCGAATTGTTTCGCAGCGCGAGTCAGAGCCTCGCGACAACCGGGATACGACCATAGTCCCCGCAACGCACTCGCGAGAAGCACACGCGCCTCAGCTTCCGACTCAAGCTCGATTACGAGCGCAATTGCCTCCCTGTACCAATCCCAAATGTCCTGATTGATCCTGGGATGCCAGCCCCAATCGCGCGATCTAGCTCCAAACCCGTGATCTCCCGTCGACATGAAATTCCCTGTATTGAGCATCGCCCGGAGGGCGATCAGCGCGCTCTTGCGAAATGTCTGATCGCTAGATCCGGCAAGTCGCCTGATTGTAGCTCGCCGCTGCTCCGGTGACGCTTGGGTTCCAGACAGGTAAATATGGAAAAAATCGCAGAATCGGCTTCTGGCCGAACTGAGGTTGTTGTTCTTAGGCTGTGAGCCTGCCAAGCGTGCAAGTAAATCAACGGACCTGTCGAACAAGCCCGCGTCGTATCCAATGGCTTTGATCAACCGAATCCACTGGTGATGCCCTTCGGAAGCTAAGGAATCATCGCGCTTTTCAATAAAAATCTGTTCAAGTTTTTCGAGAACCGCTTCGGGCGCGACTGATGCGATATTCGTGATGATCTGGATAGAGTCACCTGCTTTCGAGAAAAGATCTCCCAGTGGCCCATCAATGAGAAGCCAGCGTCCGACGGTTGCTTGCACGGCTTTTGAATCGTGCAGGAAGCCGAGGCGGCGTGAAACGGACTTTAGCATTCTGGGCATCAGCGTTGCGCAGAACTGATCAAATGTTGTTGGCGGGATTCTCTCAAGGGCATGGGCTGCCAGGGGATTGGCAATGGCCTGTGGCAGAATTGCCCGAAATCGCCCACGGACCTGAACGATACCACGCTTCTTCATCTCGGCCAGAGCTTCGTAAAGAGGGCGCGGGCCTACCTCACGAATGCTCCCCACTTTGAAAAGTTCTCCCTCTCCAGTGACATCCTCACCCTCTATCGAATACAAAAGAGCCAAATCTTCGGCAGCTAGAATCAATTCCCGATCCTCCTTGTTACGCTGGAGGAAGATTCTCTCGAAAAGTTCTCGATCTTTGAGGCTGCCGAGTGTTTCCCCTTTTCCAAGAGTTCTCGCGATCACAGCAGCTATCCGGAAGTTGCCATCGCTGAACTTGGCGATCGCTTCGCGGTCAACCTGCGACACATCCGAAAAGGTTTCCTTAATCCACTCGCTTACGAGTTCTGGCGATGCCGTCTGAAGTCGAAATACATCGGTGTGTTCAGGTTCGTCGTCCGCAACATCGTACTCGATAGTCAGAAGACTGAGTTCGCTGGACTCGCCTACACAAAGCCGCGCGAGTTCGGAATGTGTTTGAGGGTTGCAATTATCTACAATGAGAATGGCGCGTTGCTTTTGGGCTATTAGCTGACGCGCCATATTCCGTGCCGTTGGCTCGGTGTCTTCGGAGTAGTCTGTGTAGATCGCAATGCTCGGATCGAGAGGATTCTCACCCACGCATTCTTCAAACAGAGCCTGAACGAGACGCGTTTTGCCAACCCCGGAAAGACCAACGAGGCGAATGCACTGCTGGGGCGCACTCAATCCCTCCCGCAAGCGAGCGATTCCTTCTAAAATTGGGAGATGCTGCCGTTCTCGCGAACGCTCATCGATCATGCACGCCTTGTCGTCAGAAAGGTAGGGCTTTGATGCTTTGTTGCCAGTCCCATCCCAGTCCTCGATGCTACTCCATCCGGAAAGCCGATTCCCAATCCTGCACCTTACCCAAGCCACGATTCCTGCGTATTCGTTGACCCAAGTCACGAGGCGAACCCGGTCATAGAAGTCAGTGTGAAGCTGTGCAGCGTTTGGAATGTCACCCAATGCGTCACGCATCGCCTGTCGGCGTTCGGCAAGGGGACCGTCAGCAACCGAGCCTTGTAAACTGACAATCACATATGCTCCTGAAACGTCGGCAAGATCGCGAATCGCAGCGCGCAAGACGCCCTTGGGACACATTTCGTCGAAGATGGAACCGCGCGGCATATCCGGCTTCTTCACTTGGAAGCCGGATTGCGCCCTCGGCACAAAATCGGAATCTATGATTTCTTGTGGGCAGTCCACACGAACGTCGATCCCTCCATCCGCTGCGTCCTGATTGCCACCAGAGGTCACGGATGAACGAGGAAGGCCTTTTGATCTAAACTCAGCCACAGCTAAACGAGCAACTAGATCTCGAAGGTCAGCGTCCCCCAAATTGGCAATTTCCTTTTCAGTGATCTCGAGCATGGCTACTTTAAGTCTTTCATTTCACTCCGCCACCCTAACAATCAACGGCTTGGCAGCGTGGAAATTTTCAAAGAAGTAGAAAGTTTACGGTGTTCAGCATTGAGGGCGAAAGAAGGAGACGGCGGGATCGAAGATGCGCCCGTGGTTGGGCTCCAGGATTTCCACAATCAGCCGGACGATGGAGGTGGGTATCTGGGACCGCGAAGGTCTTTTCTTATCAGCGTTCATCGGTGTTCATCCGTGGTTCGAATTCTAGGGGCTGCTGGCATGGTTGGCTGTTGAAGAAGACCCACGGATAGACGCGGATGAACACGGATCAGATTTTGGAGAGGGTATTTTTTTCTTATCCGCGTTCATCCGTGTTTATCCGTGGTTCTAATTATTTTTTGGGAGTCGTTGATCACGCGCTTCCACTCCAGCCGTCCACGTTTGAAGTTGAGAGGTTTTCGGCAGGTCATCCGCGAGGTCCGGGATTCTCGATGGACTGCATCGCCTCATTGACCGCCTGCTTCAGAGCATGTTGGCGGCGTCCCAGAGTTTCTTTTCAAGCTCGGCATGGGAATCTTCGAAAGTGGCGGGTTCGGTCCAGTGCATCAGTCAGAGGCTAACAATCAATGGGTTGAGGGGAAGGAGATTTTTGAAAAATCAGAAATTGGGAAAGCGAAAATGGGATCGGGTAGTCGCGGAACGCCGCAGCCGGGGCGGAGAGTTGGGTGACGCTCCTCAAGCGAGATCACGGCGTGGAGATCAAGATGCGGACGATTTCCGCTTGGCTGGGGGTCATTCGCGTTTCCAGGTATTGTTTGCTCTTTCGTGATTGCTGTTCCTCGGCGGAAGTTCGCAACCTCCTCCAGCTTCAGCCACTCGATCTCCGCTCCATCGAGTCGCTCATCTAAAAACGTCACGTCACTCATCACAGCTCGTCGGTTTTAAAAGTGGTGTATCCTTCGTAGTAGTAGCTGGCATCGATTCCTTTGAGATAGACTTCGCGGTCGTTGATTTTTGAGGTCAGCGCCTTTTCAAGCAGATACTTGATCTCGATGTCTTTGACCACACTGCGCTCCATCGCCATGAGGTAATCTTCCTTGTCGATGAGGTTCCAATCCACCACTTGCCGCAGCTCTTGTTTGAAAATGAGATCCAGCCAGATTCTGGTGGCTCTGCCATTACCTTCCCGGAATGGGTGAGCGACGTTCATCTCCACATATTTTTCGACGATCTGCTCGAAGGTGGCTTGGGGCATGCGGTCAATGTGCTCCAGACTCGGCTCCAGAAACATGACGGAGGCAAAGCGGAAGCTCCCCTTGGCCATATTGACTTCCCTCAGTTTCCCCGCGAAGTAGTAGATCTCATCAAACAGATACCGGTGGATGAAGGCGAGGCCGACATACGTGCCGACCTCTGCTTTCTGAATATCCCCGGAATCAAAGAGCTGCTTGGCCTTTCTTTTGCTGATTTCCTCTTCAGCCCTCGCAAGGGAGGCCTGGTCATCTAAGTTGAGCTTGTTTTCTAAAATCATGGCGATTGGGCCTTGCTGTTACTGTCCTTCGATCTTAGCGACAATCGCATTGATGTCACTGCGCAAGGTGTCGATCTCACTGACATTGAAGGGCGGGTTATCCGGCCTGCGGTCCGCTCTGCGGTGCGGCTTCGCGTGAGAGAACGCGCTGCCGCACTTGGCAGTCGCCATCACGAAGTCGAAGCGGCCGGCGGAGTCCTGGGCCTCCACGAAGCGGGCGGCCTGGATGAACATGCCGCCGGAGCCGCAGGCGGGATCGAAGATGCGGCCGTGGTTGGGAGGGTAGGTCCTGTAGCGGCAGTCTGTGACTGTCGCTGGTTTCCGTTTAGCTGCTGGGACGCTGGATCTTGAAGAGTGCGACGGTCGCAGACCGCCGCTACATGCGGCGAATTTCACATCGGCATAGCGGAGGAAAATCAGTCCGAGTACGCTGGGCGAGTATTCGGAAGGTTTCTGATCCGCCCCGGCCCAAAGCATGTTGGCGGCGTCCCAGAGTTTCCTTTCCAGCTCGGCGTGGGAATCTGCGGAAGTGGCGGGTTCGTTCCAGTGCATTGTGCATCCGCAGGCTAACGGGGATCCGGCCGGGGGGAAGGTCTAAATCGGGCGAGCTGCACGAGGGACCCAACATCGAAGTGAAGCGAAGTGGAGAACGAGACTAAGCAGCCGCGTTCCGCGAAGTCGACCGCTGTCGACCGCCCGCGCTCACTTGGCGGTCTACCTTTATCAACTGGGGTTTCCAAGCAAAGGGAACAGCCCAACCTGTACGTCGGAGGCTTTTCGAGGCAGAGGGAAGAGCCCAACCTGTACGTCGAAGGCTCTTCGAGGCAAAGGGAAGAGAGCAACCTGTACGTCGAAGGCCCTTCGAGGCAGAGGGAAAAGAGCAAACCATTGCCTCGAGGCGGCTAACGCCAACGCCACGTAAAGCCAGCTCCCGAAGCCCGATCCGGTGAGCGTGAAAAACGGCATGTCCGGCCTAATAATCCTGAAAACCACGTCGAACGTCGGAAATTTCCGATCAATGAGACATGAGGGGCCGCCGGGCGGGACGGCACTGGATCGGAAAGCGCCGCCCGGCCCGCCAACGGATAGACTGACTCCATCGGCCCGCGGGTGACGCCGCCAGCCGGCATCCTCCATTGCCTTGACACCCATCCGCTGGGAAAACAGTGTCCTTCCGTTATGGCAAACGAATCCTCTTATTTCGTCGGGTTGGACATCGGTGGGACGACGGTGAAGGCCGTTTTGGTAAACCACCTGGCCGAACAGGTCGGGCCGCTCGCGGAAGTGAGGAGCATGGTGAAGGACGGCTATGAAGCCACCTTCGGCCAGCTCGACAACGCCATCGACCAACTCGCCGCCGCCACCGGCATCGAGCGCGGGCAGGTGAAAGGCATCGGTCTCGACGTGCCGGCCCCTAGCAGCGACGGGGTGATCTGGGGCCGCGCGAATCTGGGCGACGACTGGGTGGGCACCGACATCCGGGGCAAACTTTCCGCCCGCACCGGCGTGCCGGTTTTCATGACGAACGATGGCAACGCCGCCGCTCTCGGCGAATACGCGCTGCGCCGCAAACATCTCGGCAGCCTGATGCTCGTCGCACCCGGCACCGGTCTCGGTGGCGGCCTGGTGCTCCCCGGTGGCCGCAGTTACGAGGGCATGAACGGCCTGGCTCTGGAAGTAGGCCACGTCAGCGTGCCATTCCGCGAGGACGACGGCAGCCTGCCAGCCTGTTCCTGCGGACTCACGGGTTGTGCGGAAGCATGGGTTTCCCTAATGGCTCTCCGCCGCCGCCTGCGTCTGGAACTCGCGAAACCGCAGTGGGCGGATCACCCGCTGAATGCGACCGAAGCACCGATCGAGGAAAAGGCGTTCAAGCTGCGTGAATTCGCGGAAAAGGGCGACGAGCTCGCTGTGAGCATTTTCAAACAACAGGGATTCATCCTCGGCTATCTGATCGCCGACCTGGTGCGCGTGTTCGATCCCGGCCTCGTCGTCGTCGGCGGCGGTCTGGCGGAAACGTCGTTCCGCGACCAATACATGGTGTGGATCAAGGAAGGCTTCGCCGACCGCGCGTGGCCGGTTTACCGCGTCAGCCCGCTGGATCCGGACGAGGTCACCACCGAATTCGAGTGGGCCGCCGGCGGAGACGCCGCAGCGGCGATCGGCATGGCCTATACGGCGAAGGAACTGTTCGAGTGAAGAGGTTGATGGTCTTTGGTTGATAGTTGATAGTTGGGAGATCGCACGCCCGGCAGTTCTTTTGCTATCAACCATCAACTCTCAACCATCAACTTTGCCCCGCTCGCGCAGGTTCGTCATCAGCAGGTGGCGGACGACGGGCGGTGCCTCTCCCAGATGGAAGGCGAGCACGGCCTGTTCGATGCGATGATCCTCCTTGGTCGCGCGCTCGTGCTGGCGGAGGTGCTCGGCCCAGGAGCCGACGAGGAAGGTTTCCCGATAAATAGCAGCATCGTCCAGATCCACAAAAACGGAGCAGCGGAATGCACCGTCACGCAGGCGGGTTTCACGGAGGTGGAACATGGCGGCGCGGAAGGCCACAGCGCGGGCGGGGTCGATCCGGTATTCGATGGTGATGAGGATGGGGCCGTCGTCCGGTTCAGGCTCGTTGGCGAGCGTGTGGTCGTGCCAGTGCTTGGAGGGTGTGAGGTCGAGTTTCTCAACATGACTGATGGGCAGGAGCTTGCTGAGGATGGCGCTCACCACCAGCCCGGCGGCGGCGATGCCAAGCGCGAGCGGCGCGCTGAAATGGCCGGTGATCTGACCCCAGACGACCGCGCCCAGCGCCGAGCAGCCCTGCATCACCACCAGATAGATCGCGGAACTGCGGGCTCGGACCCAGTTCGGAAATACGCTCTGGGAAGCGACGCTGAAGGTGTTGAGCCCGGCCATCCAGGAGCCTCCTGAGAAAAACAGAACGGATCCCATCCAGAATTTCCCCGGGACCAGTGCGACCACCGCCGTGGTCAGCGCGGATACCAGGCTGGCACCGAAGAGCACCTGATCGAACGAGAATCGAGCGCGCAGGCGGCTCAGGACGAAGACCGCGGTGACGATGGCCCCCGCGCCATAACAGCCCATCAGCAGGCCGAAGTCCGAGGCCTGCCAGTGGCGCGAGTGCACGATGATCGGCAGCAGCACCACCGGCGCGACCGCTACGAAGATATGCACACCGCCGCGTGCCAGCACCGAGCGCATCGCCGAGGCATGGCGGACGTAGCGGATCGCCGCCGCCATCGCGCCTAACATCTGTTCCCGCTGTGCGCTGCGCGGCGTGGCGACGTAGGTGCCGGTGCTCATCACCACGATCACCGCGACGAAGGAAAGCGCGTTCAGCGCGAACACCGGCACCGGCCCGAGCGACGAAAGCAGCAAGCCCCCGGCGATCGGGCCGAGCGCGCGGGCGATGTTGTAGCCCACCCCGCTCAGCGCGATGGCGGGCGCGAGATTTTCCCGCCCGACGATTTCCGGGACGAGCGCCTGCCACGCCGGAGTGGTGAAGGCCGCGGCGAGCCCGAGTTGGAAAGTGGCGAGGAGCAGCAGCGATTGATTGAGCATGCCCATCCACGCCAGCACCGCCATGCCGGCCGCAGTGAGGAGGGCTCCGGTCTGCGCAACCAGGATGAGCTGCCGTCGGTTCACGAGATCCGCTAGCGCTCCGGCGGGCAGAGCAAACAGGAAAAGCGGCAGGCTCGACATCGCCTGCATCAGCGAGACCATCGTCGCCGAGCCGGTCAGCGTGGTCATCGTCCAGACCGCGGCCGTGTCGTTCATCGTGGTGCCGATGTTGGAAACGATGCTGCCCAGCCAGAGCGCCCGGAACAACGGCAGACGGAGCGGTGACGAAACAGCGGCGGACATTTCAGGTAAACTGAAAGCGATCCCCCTCCCTGTCCAGCGCCACCGCTGGTCAAGCAGACGACAACCCGGTAAATCCCTACTGATCTTGGCCGTCAGAAATCAAACATCGCCTGCGGTCCCGTTTTCACTGGAGACTCGGCGGTTTCGGCGGTTTCGGCGGTTTCGGCGGCTTCGGCGGCTTCGGCTGCTTCGGCTGCTTCGGCTGCTTCGGCTGCTTCGACGTCGTCGACGTCCTCAATGTCCTCAATGTCCTCAATGCCTTCGCGCAAGCCGGCGGCGGCGAAGCGGATGAACCGCCCCAAAGTCACCTCCATGTGAGAAATGCCCGATTCGCTGGGGAGCATTTCCTGATGGGTGAGCAGATGGATTAGACCGCCAGTCATGAAATGAATGCGGGCGGCGAGTTCGTCGGCAGGAATGGCCGACAAAGTCTCTCCAAACACCCGCGAGAAACGATCGTTGGTTTGACGGAGTTGCTCTTCAAATGCAGGCAACAGGCCATCCCCGTTTTCCGCGAAAATTCGTCCTAGCAGCTTGTACAGCAAACGCTCCGGCAGATCGCTCTTACTGGTCTGTCCGAGCAGAGGGTAAACGAAGGCATCGAGAATTTCCTCCAACGGCATACACTTTCCGGTCCATTTCCGTTCGGCGGATTCGAGGCGGGCGAGGCGTTCCTCATTCACCGGATTCGCGTAGCGCATGATCACCAGACTCATGATCGCCTCGCGGCTGCCGAAGTGATAGTTCACGGCGGCGACGTTCATTTTCACGAGCTGGGTGACATCCCGGACGGACACCGCTTCGAATCCCTTTTCCGCAAACAATTGTTCGGCAGCATCCAGCAATTTCCGTTTCGGTCCGGATTCGGGGAGAGTCAGTTCGCGCATAGGTTTGAAACACTCAATGCGGATCAATCCGCAAAGTCAAACGAACGATTCAATCGTAAATAAAGCTTAAGGAAATGGTTTGCCAGCCGTCCGCTGAAAATGCAATTTTTCCTCATGTCATTCCCCATCCGCAGCCCCCGTCACCAGGTCCACGGCATCGTGATTTTCGCCCGAATCGTCGACAAGATCCGCCTCGATGCGGAGGGAAAACTTCCCGCAGGCTATCACATCGGCCCGATGGAGGGGAACCGCACGTTCGACGACCGCGTATGCAAATTTCTCGGGGTGGACTTCGACGATCTGAGCGCACGGGCGTTGCAGGGCGGCAGCGATGAGGAAGTCCTCGAGTGGTGTTTCGAACACGGCCGCAAGCCGGACGCGGAACAAATCGAAGTGTGGAACGGCTTCATGAGCAAGCGCGGCTGGCGTGATTCCGGATCAGCAGGTCTGGCCGAGCAAAAGGCGGAGGCCGGATTCGCGGCGCGTGAGGAAATCCAGACTTACTTCGATCTGATGGATGCCGAGGAAGGCCGCGCCTGAATTCCCGGTGGGGGCGCATTTTCCTGCAACTCCGCGCTAGAGTGGCGGGATGCGCGGACGTATGGGATCGGAAGCTTGTCAGCCCTGATTTCATGAAGCGCCCGTTTGTCCTCCTGATCGCATTTTCCTCCGCCGCCCCGGCCGAGGACAAGACGACCTATGACGACCACGTTTTCCCGATTTTCCAGCAATCCTGCCTGAACTGCCACAATCCGGACAAGACCAAGGGCGGTCTCGACCTCTCCACTTTCTCCGGCGCGATGAAAGGCAGCTCCGGCGGCAAAATCGTCGAGCCCGGGGACTCCGCCACCACTCTGGTCACCTGCGTCCTGCAAACCGGCGAGCACAAGATGCCGCCCGAGGGCGAAAAGCTCGCAACGGACAAGATCGAGATCATCAAGCGCTGGATCGACGGCGGCCTGCTGGAAAACAAATCCTCGTCCGCCCGCAAGCCGTCCAAACCGAAGTTCGAAACCACCCTGCGCTCCGATCCCGCCGCGAAACCCGACGGCCCGCCGCCGATGCCGGTCGATCTTCTGCTTGAACCGGCAGTCGTCACCGGTCGCCCGTCCGCCATTCATTCCATCGCCGCATCTCCCTGGGCACCAGTGATCGCCATCACCGGGCAGCATCAGATCCTGCTTCACAACACCGAAACACTGGAGCTCATCGGCATCCTCCCGTTTCCCGAGGGCGACCCCGTTTCACTGAGTTTCACCCCGGACGCCCGCTATCTCATCGCCGGCGGCGGCACACCCGGCAAATCCGGCGTCACCGTCACCTTCGACATCCGCAACGGCACCCGGCTGCTCACCGTGGCGAAGGAATTCGACGCCGTGCTCGCCGCCGACATCCGTCCCGGTTTCGACCTCATCGCCACCGGCGGACCGTCGCGCCTGCTCAAGCTCTGGAACACGGAATCCGGCGCGCAGGTGAAATCCGTCAAAAAACACACCGACTGGATCACCGCTCTGGATTTCTCCGCAGACGGCGTCCTGCTCGCCAGCGGCGACCGCAATGGCGGCGTCTGGGTCTGGGAAAGCGACACCTGCGGCGAATTTCACACGCTCCGCGGTCATCAGGCCGCCATCACCGCTACGGTTTTCCGCGCCGACTCGAACATTCTCGCCACCTCGTCGGAAGACGGCACCGTGCGGTTTTGGGAAATGAACGGCGGCAGTGAGGTTAAAAAAATCGACGCGCATCCCGGCGGAGTTACGGCATTCGCCTTCTCGCGGGACGGATCGTGGGTCACCGCTGGGCGCGACATGAAGGCACGTTTCTGGAAAGCGGATTTCAATCCCGCCCGCGATCTCATCCAGAATCTTCCTGCTCTGCCCACTGCGGTCGCTCTCGATGCCGAAGCGAAGCGGGCATTCATCGCTGATTCAGAAGGAGTTATTCGCGTGATTCAAACGGTCGATGGCAAACAGAGCGGAGAAATCCGAGCGAATCCTCCCAACATCGAATCCCGGTTGGTAGCCCTCCGAACCCAGATCGCCGAACAGGAAAAAAACCCATCCGACAAACTGCCGCCACTTCCCGCTCTCCAAGATTCCCTCAAGCGCTGGACCGCCGCCGAAATCAACACCCGCGCTCTCACCACTCGCCGCGAGGCTGATGAAAAAGCGCTCCTCACCGAAGAACAACAGCTCAATTTCACTCGCGTAGCCGACACAATCACCACTCAAGCAAACGTTTTAAATCAAAAGCGGAACCAGCGTGAACAACTTGCGAACACCCCCACCACCGGACTTTCGCCCGAAGCTGTGATCGAATTAAAAACCACCCTAGCTGCTGCCGATCTGAGAATTTCCCTCGAATTGGAAGCCCTGCTGAAGGCGGAGGAGGAAACGGTCTCCACTGCTCAAACGATTGATCAAAACGCACCCGTTGCAGCGGCCAAACGGATCGAGTCGGATTCACTGAAAAGCGCTTATCATAAAGCGCTTAAATAAATTTTAGAGATTTTTCCGGGATCTTACTTTCCCGCCCCGTCAGATATGGTGACAAGTAGATTCAAACAACCGATTGAGCACAACTCGCCCACTTGGCGAGCTTCGATCAATTTCATTCCAGCCAAATGTGCTGGAATGGCGGAGAGGGAGGGATTCGAACCCTCGTTAGGTTTCCCTAAGCCAGTTTTCAAGACTGGAGCCATAAACCACTCGACCACCTCCCCGGTGCTTTGTGTGCGGAAGGGATATGCCCAAGCATCGGCTGGGATTCAAGAAAAACTCTCAACGGATCGTCGGATGATGCTGGATTGAAGATTGTAGCTTCCGGATTCCGCGTCATGTTGGTTTCATGAAAATCCGCTTTCTCACGGTGTTTTTCGGGCTGGTGTGCGCCGCGCACGTCTGCGGCCAAGTGGATTTCCCCGGAAATCCGATGGTCACTCCGAAGAAATTCACCACCCGCCCGCTCGGTGGCGGCGTGAATACCGGAGCCACGGTCGAGCCCGGGAAAGCTGCGGCAGAGAAGGTCCGCTACGTTACCCACATCGTGCTCTACGAATCCCGCATGTGGACCAGCAGCGAGGGCAAGCCGCTGGACGCCAAGCTCATCGCCTTCGAGGATCTGGTGGCGGAAGGACCGAAAGGCAGCGACCCCGTGATGCCGGTCCCGCCTGCAAACCCGACGGTCACCCGCAATGGCAAGGTGCGTCTGCTGGTGGACAAGAAGCCGGTGGAAGTCGCACTGGACCGTCTGAGCGAGCAGGACCGGGAGTTCGTCGAGGGCATCAAGGCGGCCTTGGCGAAAAAAGCCTCAGCCGGCCATTGATGACGGGGCATTGAAATTCCGCCGCGGGATTTTCGGGGATGGGAAAGATTGTCCTCGGTCGGGTGGTAGAATGGCGCCAACAACCTCAATTCCGACGTGCTGATCCGCTCCCTTTCCCTGCTTTGCCATCTCCTCCTGATCGTGCCCGTTCTAGGCGCGGCACCGCTTTTCACCGCCCCGTCGGAAGGTGAGCACATTTCCCTGATCGGCAATGGACTGGGCGAGCGCATGCAGTATTTTGGATTTTTTGAGAGCCGGCTGCACCTGGCATATCCGCAGTCGAAACTCAGCGTGCGCAATCTTTGCTATCCGGGCGATACCCCGGTTTTCCGTCCACGCGCCGGCCGCGACAATCCGTGGGCGTTTCCCGGTGCGGAGAAAATCCGGCCTGATCTGAACAAACACCGCGGCGAGGGCCACTACCCGGCCGACGACGAATGGCTGGCGCTTTGCCAAACGGACACTCTGCTGGCCTTTTTCGGCTTCAATGAATCGTTTGACGGCCCGGACCAGGTGGGCCGCTATCGGGCGGAACTCGAGGCATTCGTCAGCCACACGCTGGAGCAGAAATACAACGGGAAGTCCGCGCCGAAGCTGGTGCTTGTTTCTCCGATCGCGTTTGAAAATCTCTCCGGTTCGCGCGACCTGCCTGATGGAAAATCCGAAAACGCGAACCTCGCGCTCTACACCGCCGCGATGAAGGAAGTCGCGGAAAAGCACAAGATCGGCTTCATCGACCTCTACTCCCCCACCCTCGCGCTTTACGAAAAGGAGACGAAACCGCTGACGATCAACGGATTTTCCCTCAATGACGACGGCGAGCGGAGCCTGTCAAACCTCCTCATCCAGGCCCTCTATCAACCTGTCACCACCAAGCCGCTGGCGGATCCGGAAACCGTCCGCGCGCTCGTCAACGACAAGGCATGGTTCTGGCAGATGGACCACCGCATGCTCAACGGCGTGCACGCCTACGGCCGCCGCTTCGCTCCGTATGGCGATGTGAACTACCCGCTGGAGATCGGGAAAATCCGCAAGCTGACTGCAAACCGCGATCAGGCGGTGTGGCAGGCGGTCCAGGGAAAAACCATGGACCTTGCGGCCGCCGACGCCGTGATCGCCCCGCTGCCGGAGGTGACTACGAATTTCAAGCAGCCGATCAACTATCTGGAGGAAAAGGAAGCGCTCTCGAAGTTCAAGCTGATGGACGGTTTCAAGATCGAGCTGTTCGCCTCGGAAAAGGAGTTTCCCGATCTGGCGAATCCGGTCCAGATGTCCTTCGACAACAAAGGCCGCCTGTGGGTGGCGGTGATGCCGTCCTATCCGCACTACAAGCCGGGCGACGCGCTGCCGAACGACAAGCTGCTCATTTTCGAGGACACCGATGGCGACGGCCGTGCCGACAAGGAAACCGTGTTCGCGGACAAATTGCACCTGCCCATCGGATTCGAGTTCGCTCCGGAAGGCGTCTATGTGGCCGAGCAGCCGAATCTCATGCTGCTGCGCGATACCGATGGCGACGACCATGCCGACAGCCGGGAGTTCATCCTGCATGGCTTCGACTCGCACGACACGCATCATTCCAGCAGCGCGTTCACCTCGGATGCGGCCGGCGGGATTTTCATGGCTGAGGGGACTTTCCTGCACTCGCAGGTCGAGACTCCATACGGTCCGCAACGCTGCGTGGGCAGCGGCATCTGGCGCTTCGATCCGAAGTCCTTCCGCCTCGAGCGCTACGTGCAAACCACCTTCGCGAATCCATGGGGCATCGCCTTCGATGATTGGGAGCAATGTTTCATCGCCGATGCCTCGAACGGCCAGAACTGGTGGGCGCTGCCCATGTCGCTGAAAGTTCCCTACGCCTACGATGTCGGGAAAATCGACGAGTCAGCACCGAAACGCGCGCGCCCCACCTCCGGCTCCGAATTCATCCTGTCCCGTCATTTTCCCGACGAGCTTCAGGGCGGCTACATGGTGAACAACACGATCGGATTCCTCGGCACCAGCATTCATGAAATCCACGACGACGAAGGCGGCTACTCCGGCAAACACATCGGCGATCTCGTCACCTCTTCGGATCCCACCTACCGCCCGGTTGATATGGAATTCGCCCCTGACGGCTCGCTTTACATGATCGACTGGTGCAACGCCCTCATCGGCCACATGCAGCACTCCGCCCGCGATCCGAACCGGGACCACACGCACGGCCGGATCTATCGGATCACCAGCACCACACGGCCCTTGGTCAAGGTATTGCCCATCGCCGGCGCCACCATCCCCCAACTGTTGGAAGCCCTCAAGGAACCCGAATACCGCACCCGCTACCGTGCCCGTCGCGAACTACGGGCGCACCCTGCCGCGGAAGTCGTTCCGGCGGTGAAAGCCTGGGCCGCCAAGCTCGATCCGGCAGATCCCCGCCACGACCACCATCTCGCCGAAGCGCTGTGGGCCACCTGGGCGCAGGACGCCACCGACCATGAATTGTTAGCCAGTTGTCTTGCCGCGAGGGAGCCGAAAGCCCGCGCCGCCGCCGTGAACGTGCTGCGCTACTCATGGCGGAAAATCCCGGACCACACCGCGCTCCTGCTCAAGGCCGCCGATGACGAGGAACCGCTGGTCCGTCTCGAAGCGCTCGTCGCCGCCTCGTGGCTGGACAATGCCGATGGCGCACGCGTCGCCCTCGAGATTTTCAAACAACCCGTCACCAAGTGGATGCCGGAAGCCGTCAAAGCCGCTTTCGCCACCCTCCGCCGCGATGCGGACGACCTCCTGAAATCCGGAAAACCCGCCCTGATGGAGAATCCCCACGCCCGGGAATTCCTCGATGGGAAATTCAAGTTCGACCAGCCAAAGACCGCTCCCGCCTTCAAGGAACCCAAACTCCCGGCGGAAGAACTCGAGCTCTGGCGCATCGGCCGGGAAGTCTATTCCCGCGAGGCCCACTGCGCCACCTGCCACCAGTCGGACGGCAAGGGCGTGGACAAGCTCTATCCGCCCTTCGCCGGCAGCGAGTGGGTGTTGGGCGACGAAACGAGGATCACGAAACTCGTGCTCAAGGGCGTTTACGGCCCCATCACCGTCAAAGAAAAAACCTACGATCCCAAGAACGGCGTTCCTCCGATGATGGGCTTCGGCCCGCTGCTCAAGGACGAGGAAGTCGCCGGCGTGCTCACCTACATCCGCAACAGCTTCGGCAACAAGGCTCCCGCCGTGAAACCGGACACCGTCCGAATGATCCGCGAGTCCATCAAGGACAAGAACGACTTCTACTCCCCGGACGATCTGCTGAAACAGCATCCATTTCCGCCAGCGAAATAAGGGCGTGGGATTTCCGCCAACCCTCACAGATCAGACCCTCAGCGCGCCACGGAATGCCCTGGCCGCATAGTAGGACTGCGCACCGTTGTGCCCCACGAAAACGCGGCCGTAGCGTCGGTCACAATAGAGCGCACCGCCGAGTTTTCTCATATCAGCAGGCGTGCTCACCCAGCTCGACGTCTTCATATCGAAATCGCCCAGCTTCTGCAGTTCGTAATATTGTTCCTCCGTCAGAAGCTCGATGCCCATGGCGGCGGCCATGTCCATGGCGGTGTTTTGCGGCTTATGTTCCTTTCTCGAATCCAGCCCTTCACGGTCGTAACAAACACTCACCCGGCCTTTGGGAGTTTCTGCCGAGCAGTCAAAAAAGAGGTATTCACCCGTCTTTTTATCCTGACCAACCACATCCGGTTCACCACCGGATTCCTCCATTTCATTGAGCGACCAGAGTTTCCCGGCATCCCCTTCCAACCTTGCCGCCACGTCAGCCCACTTGAGCCCCTTGTGGCGGTTCATGTTTTTCTCAAATCGGGCTTTCAGGACTGTGACCAGCTCATCACGTTGTTGTGGTGACAGCTCCTTTTTGGTTTCAAAGCGTTTCATATCGATTTGTTTCTAAATGCGGTTTGGTGTGAAGAGTTTGTCCAGTTAGTCTGCTTTTTTCGAGAAAAGCCGTCGAAGCACATGGCCCTTCCACATCAAAAATCCCGTAAGGACGACGGCGGGGAAGTAGAAGTATTGGAAAAAATGGGCATACGGCCGGACTTGTTCAGGCGGACCATAAATATAACCGATCAGGGTAGCGCCGAAGATCAGGTGAAGCCAGCGAAGTATCGAACGTTTGGTGTTTTGATTCATGAGGTTGTGAGGATCAGTGATGATTTCTGCGTCGCATCTAATCGGGATCGGCCGCCAGGCCCGCGACCACGACAGGAAGCTGCCCGAGCATCTTCGCCCAGCCGAACTCCGCCCCGTGGAACGCCTGACCGCCACGCGAATGGGAAAGGTCGAAGCCGGAATGCTCGAAAAAGAGCCGGGTGCCGTCGCCGTCAGGTTCGAGCCGGAAGGACACGCGCGTGTTGACGACAGGTCCGCCAGCCGACCACGAGAACACGAGCAGCCTGGGCGGCTCGCACTCCAGCACCTCACAGCTCACGATCAATCCCTCGAAACCCACCTTCGGGTTCGGCGGCACGCGGAAGGTGAAATGATGGCCCAGGTGCGGCTCGAAATCGTTCGGGAACATCCACTCGGCGAGCGTGGCGCTGTCGGTGATCGCCCGCCAGACCTGCTCCGGCGGTTGCGGCATCAGAAGCTCTTTTCGTATCGTGTTGTTCATTCCTTGCTCGTTTTGGACAACTGCTGCTGAAGCCCCAGGAGACGGTCGTCCCAGAACCGTTCGTAATGGGCGATCCACTCCCGAACCGGGCCGAGGCGTTCGGGGACGAAGTGGTAGCGACGTTCGCGGCCGTGCCGTTGCTCGGTCAGGAGCCCCGCGTCGAGCAGGACACGCAGGTGCTGGGATACCGCCGGGCGGCTCATTTCGAAGTGCGCGGCAATGTCGCTGACCGAACGCATGTCCCCGGCGAGCAGATCCAGCATCTGGCGGCGCGCATGATGGCTGATCGCAGTGAACACATCGGGCTTGCGATCCGGAGTGATAACCATGCCGGAAACATACGTAAGCAATCGCTTACCCGTCAAGTCAAAGTGTGTCATCTGCGCTGAAGCAGCACAGGTGGATTGATCGTGATCACGAAATTGGAAAGTTCATGACAGGCTCTCAGCCGCGATTTGTCAGGCGGGCATGTGCGTGAACGCCAGCACGCCATGAGCCGCCGCGGATCGGCCCGATTGCCGCGCCAAAAAGCCTCTCCCCAAAACCACCAGCGGGAGCTGGCGTTGATCGCAGATTAAAGATGGAAACTACGCGGGTGCATCCAAAACAGAAGGGCTAGTGGGGATTATCATCCATGGTTTGTTCGCTTTTGATTTCTTCGATCAGCCTTATCCCACCAGCTAGAAACTGCTCCAGAAAACCATGAGCAGTTTTAGTGGCCCGTGTCCGATCCCAATCGAACTCATCGTCAATCACGTAGATCTCCTGTCGCGTCGCCGTCATCTCTGTCCATTCGCATGAGCAGAAGCGATCATACATGAGTGGCAGAAGATCGCACAAGGAATCGTGATGGTCGATAAACCGGACGGCCATTGCACCGAGAAACTCCTGCTCAGTGGGCCCCTGCCCCACCGAATCGATTGGTAGCAGCTTGCGAAGATCGTACGATGTCGCATTCGGCGAGGTGGAAATCTCGATCAGCCAGTAAGGTACATCATCGAGTCGCATGATCCATGAATCCGCCCACTTGACAGCATCTTTTGGTTGGATGATTCCAAGTGACAGGCCTACAGCAAGATTACGCACCGAAGGAGTCCTCATTTCCGCAGCAAACGTTTGGATGGTACACCGGCGAAATCAAGCGCCGATTGGAGTTAGCGGTCATGGGAGCAGGAACCGTGGGCGAATCATTTCGCCAGAACCGCCAATTTGTTAGTCGCGCTGCCGATCTTCATAGTCGTTGATCCGTGCCAGAACCAACTCGCGAATCACTGCCGGAAGCAAGCGGCTCCGTGCGAGAAACTCTTGCCTGACTTGCTTGGCGGGAAAGGTTCCATCTGCAGCCAGGACCGGCGTTCGATTCGCCGTTGGTTTGGACTCGCCTGAATCCACAGCCGTGTGGAGGAATCCCCGCGCGCGCGTCCATGTCAGCGCGCGTTCGCGACCAGGCTTGTCGTAGCAGAGTTGAAACCCGTGAATCTGAATTTCGGTCTCATACCACACGATCAAGTCAAAGTAGTCGTCGAAAATCCAGCGACGATCCAGATCGTTCGCAACCGTCCTGATGGCTTGGTTCGTCAGCATGTTTCTGTTTCGCGCGAACTCTGGCAACCCTACCGGCAGAGGCGGGTGTCCAACTCAGGAAATGAGCTTGAGGTTCCGGAGAACGTTGACGGGGATTCGATCAAAAATCAACAACGGGAATTCCTCAATCGTCAATCCGTCCGCAGCGCCGGTTCTTCTGCTATTTCTTCTCTTCCTCTTTTTCGGCAGGCTTCACTTCCGCTGTGGTCTCCGGCCAGATGGCCTTGAGGAGGGCGGCGAGACGGTAGCCGGCTTTGGAGAGCTCGATATCGACAATGTCGCGGGAGCGGATGGTGTAGTCGTCCGGAAGGGTGACGACCCACTCGAAGTGCTCCTCGTGTTTTTCATCCTTGGGGACGAGGAAGCGGTCGCGCGGGACAAGGCCCTCGAAGCAGTGTTTGGAAAGGCTGAGCGTGTCGTTGGCCCATTGTTCCGGCCAGGTGGTGGCGGGGCCTTTGCCGTCCCAATCCGGTTGTGGCGGGGAATGTTTGGTGAGGAAGACAGGGAAATCCTCGGTGCCGGCCTGGTCGCGGGCGGATTTGACGGTGGCGGTGTCCCAGTAGCCATGGAGCGGGGTGCCGCTACGGGTCTTGATGTGGAGGTAGTTCGCACCGGCGTCCGGCTGCCCCTTGGCACCGGTCTCGGGATTCACGAACTGGTCCTTTTCATCGATGTAACTGCAACCGACGTGAAGCGGCTGATGGAGATCCCCGATGAAATGGGCGACGAGCATGAGGGCGACACGCTTGTTGATTTTCAGCGGATTGTCGCTGTTGTCCTCGGGTTTCTGCAGGACCTCGATGCAAGTGCGCAGGGTGTGGACGATGTCGTTCTTGTTCGTCCCGGTCATGCCCTCGCGGTAGGCTTTTTCCTGAAACGGAACATCGCAGTAGTGATAGCTGTGGTGCTCCGGATTGTTCGTGACGAAGTTCTTCATCTCGTCGGAAAGGTATTTCTCCGGCAGCTTCGCGCGGTCCGCCCAAGTGGCGGCGCGGTCGAGGCCCTCGCCCTTGTTGAGAAGTGCGAGGACTTCCTTCTCCGCGCGGGTGCCCTCAAGGTAATGCTGGGCGATGGTGCCGACGGCCTGGTGGCCGGCGTTCCCGTAGCCATGGGCGTTTCCGACGAGAGTAAGTCCGGCGGCGGCGAGAAGGAGGAGATGCTTGGTCATTTGGGAGGAGGAATCAAATTTGCCCTTCGGACATTCTACAGAAGGAGGATTTCCTGAATCCAACTATTAGCAGCAATTAGGGTGCGGCAATGAACGGCGGATCACGGGGAAAGCAAATGAAGTCTCCGGGCGGGCGGGGAGATTGATCGATCCAGAACCGGAGTGTGGCATACCCGGCTACCGCACCCGGCGGTGGATGGATGCTCCGCGCCATGGGGTGCGGAGTTCTTCATCTGCGGTAGTCGGCCTGAGGGGTGCTACTTGCAAAGAGCTCCGCACCGCATCCAGCAGAGCTGGAACTGCCGGAGGCGCGAGCAGAGCTTCGCGCAGTCCGGAGGGGGTCACCACCGGCCGAGGGCGGCTGATAGAGTGAGCGTGCTTTGTTCCCCGGAGCGGACGAGTTTCTTCCCGACAGAGGATTGGGGGAAAACGGCTTCGAGGCACGGGGAGACGCCGGAAGGATCGGACAGAACGGGGCGTCCGGCGATGGCGATGCTGCCGGTGCGGATTTTCCCACCCCAGGGATCGGCATAGGTGACGGGAAAGGAGCGGGCGCCTTTTTCCAACTTCTTCGGCAGGCTGAGCAGGGTGACGAAATGGGCGTCGAGCACGACCCACCCGTCTGCGCGGCGGACATAGCGGCGGAGGCTGAGGATGGGTGGCAGGCCTTTCGCCAGGGAAACATCGAGGCGCTGTTGGACGCGCTGAAGGAGTTTTTCCGGAGTTTCGCCCTTTTTCAGAAACAGCACTTCCTGACTGATGAGCGGGAGCATTTTGCCGCGGGCGGTCTCGTTCGCCATGTCGCAGAGATCGGCGATGTTGACGCCCTTGCGGGACCAGCGGGTGCGGCCCTTGAGGTGGTTCGACGGGCGCATGCCGCTTTCGCGGATGAGGGTGTAAATGCGCTCCTTGTCGGTGGTGCCCTTGATGGTGGTGTAGGCGCGCTGCCAGTCGGTATTTCCAAATCGGAACGTGTTCAGGAGGGCGGTGGGTCCGCAGGCGTTGCCGGAAACGACGAGCTGGTTGGCAGGAGTGGCGGACGGGTTCGGTGCCTCGCGCAGCGGATTGCCGGAAAGCGGGGCGAGCGCCATTGACCAAAGGCAGGCCGCGCTAATTGCCCGCCGGAACATACTGGTCGACGCGGCGGTTGTTGGAAGGCTTCGAGTCCTTGACGCCGCCGGAAAGACGCACCCGCGAATCGTAGCGGAGCGTCGTGGAATTCTGCTGGGCAATTGGAACGCGGATGGTCTGGACGGCATTGGGTGAGAGCGAGGTGATATTGGCGGAAATCGTGCCTGCCGGAGTGGAAACGTCCACCGCGGTGTTGACCAGCGTTTCCGTGCCGCGGTTCTGAACGAGCACTTCGATCTGGCCGTTGACGATGCGTTGGGAGGCGACGGCGGCATCGTAGATCCCGCGGGTATTTGCATTCAGCACGCGGCCGATGTCCGGCATGCCCGCGCCGTATCGGGAGTCGGGGCCGGCCTGTCCGGCATCGTTCAGATAGGAAAAAAGCAGGTTGGCCGCCTGCGCGGCGGTTAGTTTTTTCGCACCCGGCTGGCTCATGACGGCGGCAATGGCGCCGGTGATGATGGGGCTGCTGAACGAGGTGCCGCTGACGCTGGCCGCCTGATCCGCGAGCCACGCGGCGTTGATGCCGAAGCCGGGAGCGGAAACTGACAACTGGCTGCCGGTGTTCGAAAAATCGAGGTGATTTCCCGTCGCATCCACGGCTCCGACGGCGATGACGCCCGGATTCGCGGCGGGATAGGTGACCTGGTTGGTGCCGTTGTTTCCGGAAGCGGCGATGATGAGCGATCCGGCGGCGCGCGCGTATTCGATGGCGCTTCTGACGAGCACGCTGTCGCCAAAGCTGCCCATGGAAATGTTGATGAGCGGCACCTTGGCATCGGCGGCGGCGATGATTCCTTTCGCGAGCAGGAAACTGTCCGACTGGCCGAGATCGTTGGCAATGCGGATGGAAACAATTTCCGCGCCGGGAGCGACACCGGGCGTGAGCGAACTCTGGCCGATGATCATCGAGGCGACCGCCGTGCCATGGCCGTTTGAAGTGTCCTGTCCGCCGAGCCCGAGAAGATCGATGGAGGAAATGCTGCTGCGGAACGCCGGATTCGCAAGGACGCCGGTATCGAGTATGGCGATGCGGACGCCGGTGCCCCAGGTGGAGTTGTCGCCCGTGATGCCGAGCCATTCCAACAGACCTGCACCGAGTTCGGTCGCCCCGGCCTGTGCCTTACCGTCGCTATTGGTGGGAACGTCGACAGGGAAAACGAACGACTCTTCTTCGTCAGTGCCGAGCAGGCTGGCGAGGTCATCGTAATTGAGAAATCCCACCTGCAGCGCGTTCAACGCATCGAGACGACCCAGAATGCGGACGCCATTACCCATCCTTTTCAGGAAATCCTCGAGCGCTGACTTGTCCTTGAACACAAGGATCCGCTGGCCGGAAAGAGCACCTGCTTTCGAGGCATCCGGATCGCCCCGCAAGGCAGGGCCGCGGTCGCCGCGTTTGAAAACCGGGGCGGTCTCCGCGATCAGCGTGCGTTTCGGCTCGACCGTGGCTTTCGGGAGATTTTCCTGCGCGGCCTGGCGAGGGGCGGCCGTCCCGGCGAGCCAGTAGCCAAGAAACGCGACCAGCACGAATCCGAGAATGAGAAAGACGTGGCTGCGGCGCATGGTTCACAGTTAACCCCGGAAAACGCAAAACGGCAGGAAAAATTCATCCTTTTCCGACGCGGTGCGACCGACGGGGAAACCATTTCAGCGCGGCTTGTCAAAAACCGGAGGCGGCTGGTCTATGATTGTGCGCACATCCGGCGCGAGGGCCCCCGGCGACTTGTAGATCAGAAAGATGCGCCGGAGGGTGGCGACATACTGCATCTGCCGCTCCGCCGCCACCACCCACTGGTCGCCTTCCTTGTAGTAGAAATTCGTCTGCGCGCGGTTGTATTCGTCCAGTTTCGTGACTTTCGGCACCACGGTGATCTTGCCAGCGGGAAGAGCGAGTTTCTGATCCCCGACTTCCAGTGCGAATTCCACCGGGGTTAGGTTGATCGCCTTGCTTTCGCCCCATGGAAAGGCCTTGGGACTGTCGTCCAGTGTGACGAGCCGATAAGCGGGAGTCCCCTCGGCTGAGGGAAGAATAATGACGATCAACGAGCCAGCGCCCTCGGCGACCTTAACGGTTGCCGCCAGACTGGCTTGAGGATTGTTTTTATCCACCGTCGCCGTCGTGAACAGATTGAGGCTGCCATTTTCCACCGGAACCTTCTGGGATTCGGTCAGCCCCTCTTCTGCGAGTTTCAACGGCTGCATGGTTTCCCCCACCTTGCCGACGAAAAACGGGGCATCTGGCTTGGAGGGGTCGTGCAACAAGGCGCGGATCTGGACGACGGCGTTCTGCCCCGAGGCGAATCGCGCGAAACCTAGCAGTAAAGTGGCGGAAATGGCAAGTGAATGGGTTTTCATGGAATTCAAATTTCGTTGGCTGAGAGCCACTCGAATGATGTCACGACAAACCTTCTACCAAAAGCAAGGTTCTCTTGCGAGGTGATCAGCGGCGTGGCGGGATCGACCGTGCCGCTCGGGGCGCTTGGATTCGGCACCTTGGCCGCCGCAGGATCGGATGGGTTCACGTATTCCGGAATCCGCTGCACCACCGCTTCGGCGTAGGCCTTTGCCAGAACATTGCCGCTGGCGTCCGTCGCCTCGCCACAGGTGCGGATGACGAAGGTGTCGGCGCGGACCGTTGCCGCTGGCTCAAGGACTTTGAGAATATCCGCCTGACTGAGCCAACCGGGAGCACCGGCGGCGGGATTGCCCGTAGCGGCGAGCGGAGTTTTGAATCCATAAAGGTTGGCATCCGAAACATCGGCCGCGGCGACGGGTACCTGTGTGGCCATTGAAGAACCGTTGAGCCCCGAATCATCGATCGCGTTCTGAAGCGCTCCCGTCCGAGTGAGGTTGGAGTCGCTGCCGATCCGCCGGTTCACGAATTCGGACATCGAGAGGAAGGGACCGCGGAGCTGCACTTGTTTCACAATTTCGGTGGCCAGCTTTTCGATGTCCGCATCGCTGAATTCCCGGTATCCGTTCCATTGGTTACAGGCTTGATCATCCATATTGGAAACTGTAAAGGTGCCGTTGGTCGCGGTACCATTGTGGAGGGTCATCGCAGGAATCGGAACCCCGGCGCTGGGATTGGTGGCCAGTGTACCGCTTTTCGCCCAAAGGATGTTCAACTGGCTGCGGTTCATGGAGGAGAGGACCGCTTTCCAGGCTTGGACGCGGGTGGAGTTGACGTTGAAAGATCCTTTCACCATCTGATATTGAGCAGCAATCCTGTAGGCGGAAGGTGCCGGCTTGCCTCCGGTCCCAAACAGCTCGGACTTGACGTCATCGACGGATTTCCCTGCCGGCAGCCAGGCTTGGAAAAGCTGCGAGCGCAGCGGTTTGTCGTCTTTCATGAACTCGGTGAAGACGTCTGCCGCCGCTTTGGTTCCGACGGGCGCGAAGGTGGAGAAATAGAAGCCGTCATAGAGTGCATGATTCGCCAGCACGGAATGATCCAGCAGGCCGTAGGCCGCCGTCCCGGTCTGCAGCACCGTGTCGGTCCCGATCAGGGGTGACGCATAAGAATTCCCGATCGGCTGGACGAAGGCAGGCAGATAAGGTGACGCCAGCGCGTTGGATCGGCGGAAATCGGAAATCGACTGGAGCGGCCCGGAGGGGATTTCCAGATAGCTTCCTGATTTGATGGAACGTCCGTTGACCTGCTTGTAGTTGGTTAGGTAGTTCGTCCTGAAGTCGGAGGCGAAACTGATCACGTTGTCGGATGTTCCGTCCAGTTTCAGCAGGTTGAACTCGTGCGACTGCGCCGCGGGCTTCTCCCTCGTGAAATCGCTGAGCACCGCGGCCCGCGCTGCATTGTTATGAAGGAAAGGATTTCCGGAAAGGCGGCCGTCCGGGAGTGCGCTCCCCCCGGTCGCACGCGTGCGGCTTCCCGTTTCATCCACCCCGCCATTGGCGGTCCTGGCATAGGCGGAAAACAGAGCGAACGTCTGCGCCTTGAGAGAGCCGGCGGGATTTTCATAATTTCCGAGATGCATCGCCTCCGCGACGACTCCTCCCGTCTTGGGATAACGCAGGAGGTCGGGAAGGATCTTGTCCAGAGCGGCCTGCGAGCCGTAGGTGAAGTTCAATCCTCCATACGGCTTGTTCACGCCCTTCGAAGTGATCGACGTCTTCACCTGGAAACTCGTGCCTCCGGAAGGAGCGATGGTCTTGAAGCCCACCGCGACGAGGTCAGTCTTGTTGACATTGAGGATTCCGCCCTTGAGCCAGTCGACGTTGAAACCATACGTTCCGCCGGTGAATCCGCGTTTGGCTTTGAGCGGAGTGGCCTCTGTGCCCGTCTTGTTGTTCGCGTAGTCGAAGTAGGAGGCGTTGTCGTCCGCGAAGATCTCAGTCGCATTGATGTAAGGTCCGTAGATCAATGTCTGTCCCGGTCTCATCGTGGTGACACCCGTCGGAACGGTCGCGGTGGCGCTCGGCCAGTCGGCGAGTTCGATCCAGAATTCCTTCCGGCCGGATGCCCCGGAAAACAAGTTGCCCAGCGGCGTCAGATTGTTCTGGGCGATCCCGTTGACGTAGAAAGTGAAGCCAACGGGAGGATCGACGATTCCGACTTTCAACCGATCAAACCTCAAATGAACGTTGTAGGGATTGTGCAGGGTGACGATCGGAATATAGAGGAGGTGGAGCTCGTAATCACCCGTCCGGCCCTTGTGAGGACCATGCTTGTCCCTGACGAGCAGGCTGAACATCAGTTCCACCTTGGCGATCACTGGAGCGGGAAAATACTGGGCGGGCTGGGCCACGGTGGCTGCGAGCGTGATATTTTCCGGCGGGGCCTTGTAAAATGTCGGGCTGGTATCCGGAGTCAGCAGGTCCTTGTAGGAGTGGTAATATCCGGCCAGCGCCGTCCAGTAGGGATCGGAGACGCCGGTGACGGCGGCCCCGTTGGAATAGACACTCGTTTGATAGAGCTTCCTGCCATTGTAGGCGGACGGCAGCCCCGTGATGCCGGACGCACCACTCGTCGCCATTTCAAATAGCGAACTGAGGTCCTGCTTCAGCCCGCCTTCGCGGACGTTGGTCAGAAGTCCCAATGAGTAGGGGGTCACATCGTTGCGGAAAGTCCTGATGGTGGGCGTGTTGTCGAACAATTCGGCCTGATTCAGGCTGACGATTTTCCCCGACGTCAACACCGCCTTGGCGTAATCTTGATTGTCGTTGGGAAGGAAATCGAGCTTGGCTTTCTTGCTGTTCTCCATCGCCAGCAGGTCCGGCCGGTGGCCAGCCAGCAGGGACCGCTTCTGGGACAACGTCAGATTTCCGCTAACATCCCGGTAGGTATTGATCCGGGCCTTCACCGATTCATCCGAAACGTGCCACGCGAAATTCCCTGCCCTCTTCCCGTCGCGCACGACACGCACCTTGCCTGCCCTCACCCTCTCCGCGACCGCCGCTCCCTTGCCCAGCGATCCCTCACCCACCAATTCGACGTTTTCGCCGGCAAGCGCCGAGGTCACGTAGTTTCTACTCTTCGTATTTTCCGGGTTGGAATCGGAAACGAGCCATCCCTTGAAGCCCGGGCTCGCACCCGATGCCTGGGTTTTCGGAGACGTGTAGTCCAAGGTGCTCGATTTCACGTCAAAATTCCACGAATCCCAGACGCCGGTGAGGTTCGGTTTCAGAGGACCGGGTGCCACAATTTCGGACGTCGCGGTGATCGCCTTGTCAGGGCCGGCGGCTTTCTGAAGGTCACCGAGGGCCAGCATCAGGGCCATCCGGGCATTGGCGCGTGCCTTTGCCATCGCATCCCCTTGAACGGCCGATCGGAGGGAGATCGACGAGAGTGAAAGCAGCCCTACCGCGACGACGGTGAGGAGGATCATCAGGCTGAGCGTTACGATCAGGGCGAAGCCACGGGATTTCGGGATTCTGGATTTCAGTTTCATGGGTTTGAGAGTTGAAGGTTTGAAGGGATTCACAATAGAGTGTTTTGTGATTACAAATCTATTACAAAAATCAACACAAAGGGGGTAATTGGACCTCCCCCCAACAGGGGAAAACTTTCACTTTGAAATTACACAGTATATTCCTTGTTAATTCAAGACTGAAATTTATCATATGACACCAAAGATCATCGCCGTCGTTAAGGTTTTCGAATCGCAACAGCTCCCCAATTACTGCATGCCTTCCCCCGTGACGACCCATTTTGATGGTTTCAGTGTTAAGCAGACAACGCCCGTTCCGAGCTTGGCCGGACGCCTGTTTTTGATTTTCCTCGGCTTGGTGATCGCGGCATTGGGCTGCCTGTTTGTCTGGCTGATGGGCCGAAGTTTCCTCCGGGCCTACGAAATGAGGAAATGGCCGGAGATGCCCTGCGTGATCCTGGCTTCTGAATTACGGGAGCGGCACCACGATACCAACTCCCCCGCCGAATTCCAACAGGACCTGAGTTTCGGCTACGAATGGAAGGGCGAGCGCCACACGGGCGGCCACCTGACATTGCGGGAGAATCCGTGGTCGTCGAACCGCGAGGAAATGGAAAGCCGCGCCGCGCAGTACAAGACGGGCGCATCCACGATGTGTCGGGTCGATCCGGCGAATCCGGATTTCGCCGTGCTGAAGCCGGACTCGCTCGCGCCGGGATACTCGATCTGGTTTCCGGCGCTGTTCGTCATCGGCGGCTTTGGGATCTCAATCCGCGCGGCGGTGGGCAAAAAGACCTCCCGCTGACCACTTGGATGGTCCCAGCGCAGGGCGCCTGATGGACGCGTAAAAATGGGGGTCACAAGGTTTTTATTGCGTGCCATCATTTTCGTGGCTTAAGCTCGCGTCCCGGCGATGCGTGGCACGGCAGAATGTTTTGCGCGGTCATTTCCGGGTGTTTTTTAACTTCAGACGCGATGAATCCAGATAGAGCGACACTCAATTTCCTCAACAGTTTTCCGGAAGATGCCAGAAAACGGGGAGAAATGCTACAGAAAGACGGAGCTGTTACGCAGATTTTCGGCAATCATCTTTTCATCCAGGGCCGCGTCGAGGACGAGGCCGGTGTTTTCCGCACCAGCCTGCGCCTTCAGGGAAACCGTTGGTTCGGCTCGTGCACCGCCGAGGATGAACTGATCGCCGGTGCCTGCCAGTATGCGACCATGATGGAACGCATGCACCGCGGCGAGGATCTGCCAGAGTCGCCTAACGAATTCGACGATACACCGGTGCTCGACATCATCGAGGAGAAACTCGGCCGCGAGCTTGACGACAAGGAGGCGGATTTCGTCACGAAAATCGAGAAACGCTACCGCCGCTACGTGATCGAGGGCGAGCTCCACGACCACGACATGGTCCGCATCACGCCGCGTTGGGAAATCACGACCTACGAGCCGCTCGAGCTCTGGCCGATGCCACCGGGTGACATCCTCGAGTTCTGGAACTACATCGCCTACGCCTTTTACAAGAAGAAACTCGCCTACCCAGAGTTCATGAGCGTCATCACGGACCTCGGTCACGTGCAGAAGAAGATGGCGGACTGGGAGCAGGAGCGTGAGGTCGCTTCCTGGTATGACCGGATCGAACAGGTCAACGAGCGCCCGCCGCAGGACGCACCGCTCAACGTCGCCTTCCGTCTGGTCGCCACCATCAACGAGGCCCGCGTCGAAGTGAAGGAGGAGCGCACCGGTCTCTGGGTCCAGCTCCGCGAAAAGAACGACATCGAGAGCTACGTCCAGCTCCATCACGAGGCGGCG
>JBDSNC010000164.1:0-12381 GCA_039915545.1 Luteolibacter sp. | reverse complement strand
AGGGCGTCCGCGATTTGGATTAGACGCATGCTGCTTATGTCTGGGTGTTCAACCAATAGCCTAGCAGTGTCAGCGCTGCCGCGGGAGTCAGCTCCCGTGACTTGCGTCGAGAAGAGCATCCATTGGGAATCAATGCCCGCGTCCGAGCGGGCGAGTTCCTTCGCTACGGAAAATGCTTTTGGCAAATCCCCGCTCTGCACAAGGCACCTTGCATGCAATCGTCGAAGTGAATTACCTGGCTTTCCAGGTGGCACAAGATCGGAGTGCTGGGATAGCAGTCCAATCGCGTTTGCATAGTGTCCGGCGTCAATCGTGGCATGAACGGCGACAAAGAGGCTTGCTGGGGAAGGCAACTTGGCAAGCAACTCAGTGGCATGGGAGGCCGCAAACTCGCAATCTCCCGATGCCAAGGATGCATCGCAGGCTTCCAAGAGGAAATGGCCTTCACCGGTTTCATTGTATCCTTGATGTGCGGCAGCAATGAATGCCGGGACGTCCTTGTTCTTTGCTGCTGTCACGCGGCTGGATGCGTAGATCAGATGCGCGCGTTTCTTCGGATCTTCTTCTTGCATGAGCAGTTCGGACAAAGTCGCGTCATCGTCGAGTCCGGCAGCCAATTGCACTCTCAGGTGTCTCCATATGTTCGCTTCATTTGGACTGTCATAAAGTGACTTTGAGCGATCCAGTTGATCGGCCGCGGCCTTTAGATCGCCGGATTCAATCAAGAGAGTACAAAGAGCTTGGACTGGGGCGACTGCTCCCTCCTTTTGGATAGTTGCCTGAAGCGCTGATTTGGAAGCATTTTGATCAAACGGAAAGCCGCGTTCCACCGACCAGACCAAGGCGGCAATATGGCAGGGATTTTGTTTCAGCAGTTCGGCTGCATATTCGGCAGCCTCATTTTGACGCTCTGGATGGTTCGCCAAGCAGGCCAGTCGCCACGCTTCCAAGCAAATTCTCACTTCGTTTTCGGCTTCGACCACTTTTAGCAATTCCGAGAACGTGGATTCCGAGTCGGTTAGTGCCGCCAAGGCATTTTCATCGGAGACCACGAACTCCCAGCCCGAGGGGACTGGCCAATCCAGAAACCGGGCGTCCTTGAAGGATGGCAAAATTGCTTCCAGGTATCGGAGACTGGCTGCCAATAGTCGGATATGAAACTCCTCAGGCGCCTCCGCAACTGCCATCGCAATCAATCTCCGCGCTTCGAGAAAGTCGCCTTCTACGACAGCGGCCAAGGACGCGACCCGGTAGGTGCCGCTATTGGGCTCAAAGGGAGGATTCGCCGCGATGATGATCACCTCAGCGCACCGATCAAGATTGGTCAGGATGGAGAGCTTGATGTTCCACGCGTCGGTGGACTCTGGGTTGGTCAAAAGCTCGAGAGCCCGCTCAGCACCCTGTTCTCTTAATGCGATGACGCTTTCGACCACTTGGAACTTTCCAGCCGGATCCGCTGCTTTTGCTTGCTGGATCCGGATCTTGGCGGCGGGGACGTCGTTCTTCGCGTCAATTTGTAGAGCAGCCGATAGTATTAGAACCTTCGAACGAAGGGAATCATCGAAGCCATCGGGCTGCAAATGCCAGTTTTGTGAACTGCGGAGATTCTCAATGTCGGCGAGAGCTTCGGACCAGCGACCGGATCGTGCTTTCTTCCGAAGATTCGGCAGCAACTTTTCGACGTCGGCAGTGAATTCTAGATAGATGCTGTCTCTTAGTGTTCCTGAAAGTCCGAGGTTTGAACCGCTGAGCGATGGGTTCGCAAGGGCGGGTTCTGAGGATGCTCCGTACAAAAATGAGTGGACGTGTGCCGGGAAGTGCTTGATTCCAACATTTCTGTTGTCGCGCAGACAATTGGTGATTTTGACATTGTCCCGAAGTTCAAGAGTGAGACCTTCTGCCGAGAATTTCAAAAGGTAGTCCAAATACTTGGTCTGAACCTCAACGTCCTGAATTTGCGATCCGACGAAGATCACAAGTCCGACAACTTTCCTTTTCTTCCAATGGGTCAGATAGTTCCAGAACTGTCCAATGGCCTTATCCAGTTCTTTAGCATCGAAAGCTTCGTAGTTTTTACAAGAACCGACAAGAAGCTGCTTCGTCCTATTCCATGAGAGAATATCAACACCACGTTGTTTCTGTCCATTTCTGCCAAACCTATTTGCCCTTAGAATTTCCGAATCACACTCCCAGACATCGGAACACAGATCCTCAAACTCCACGGCGGAGAGATCTCCCGCGAAGATGATGGGTAGGTGGCTCTTTAGTGGGAGACTCATGTTCGATCCGGGTGATTTCTACTTACCCATCTGCTCCGCTTCGATCTGCTCGTCTGTAATGCGGAGGGCTGTCGTCGAATGGTGGATGGTGGCGAGGCGACATTCTTCTCCCCCGAAGGCCGAGTAGTCGGTTGGTGTACAGGTGAGGATGATGACTTGAAGTCCGCGGAGTGCAGCAAGGTCGAGCATGCGTTGGAGCGATTGAACGCGTTCCGGATCAGTGTAAGCGAAGGCATCGTCGAAAAGGATGGGGAGACAACCGTCGTGGTCGGCGGCGAGGATCTCGGCCATGGCAAGGCGGACGGCAGCGGCGACCTGCTCTTTGGCTCCGCCGCTGAGGGAGTGGAAGTCGAAGGTGGAATCGCCAGTGCGGAGAAGTTCCATGCCTTCGATACCGGCGTCGGAGAGATTGACGCGGACTTGGGCGGTGGAGCCAAAGAGGCATTGGAGGTAGCCGGAGATGCGGTCGGCTAGAGGCTGGACAAGTGAGCGGTCGATAGCTTCGCGCGACGACGAGAACAGCTGATGGAGTTTTTCGATGGCCTTGGCGTGCCGTTGTTGGGAGTCGTGGGTTTCCTGAGCGGCAATGTGGCGGGCTTTGGCGTGACTGAGATCGGCTTGCGGATCGGTGCTGCCGTCGAGGGTCAGGCGATCCCGTGCGACGAGACGGAGATTTTCCGCCTCGCGACGACGTGCTTCCTGTTGGGCGATGGAGCGGGCGAAGCGTTCGAGATCGGTCGCGAGGTGGTCGGGAACGAAATCGGCGAGGGCTTTCCGAGTGGTGGAGAGGAGTGCAGCGGCTTGCTGCTCGGTTTCGCGGGCTAGGAAAAGGGCGGCTTCGCGTGCAGAGTCTTGGCCGTAGGTTTCCTGAAGGACTTGGAGTTTGGTTTCGAGATCGCGCAGGGATTGGCGGGCTTTGGCGGTTTGCTCGCGGTGGTTTTGGAGTTCCGTGCCGGCGGTTTCTAGGTGATCGCGGAACTGCGCTGCGTGATGGCGGGCGGCGGCTTCGGTTTCTTCCGCCTGGTCGAGCGCTTGCTGGAGGGAAGTGCGCAGTTGTCTGGCGGATTCGAGGGTCTCAGGCGGGGCGGGCTTGAATTCCGGATCGAGAGCTGCGGTGCGACGCTGGACTTCGGATTTGGCCGCTTCGAGGTCCGTCGTGGCAGTGGTGAGTTCGGCAGTGATGGATTCGCCGCCGAGCGCCTTCCAACGCGTTTCCAACTGAGCGATCTGTTGGGAAAGGGTCTGGCGCTGGGCCAGGACGGATGTGGCGTTGTCGAGATCGCGGAGAGTGTGGCGTTCGAGGGCGGTGGCAAACGTGCGGTTGGCGGTGTCCCGCTGGATGCGCGCTTCGGAAAGAGTCGTGCCTCCGCCGGGGCGAATGCGGAGACGGGTGCCAGGGCCGACAGCGAGTTCGCCGGAGTCGGTAAGCACACGGGATTCGCCGGGGGAAAGTGGTTTGCCGTCGAGGGTGACGGCGAGATCCGCCGTGAGCAACTCGATGCTGGCAGCCATCGCGTTCAGACTGGCGGTGGCCTGGTTGGCGGTGCGGTCGAGTTTCTGGAGCGATTCGAGATCCTTTGGCGTAAGATTGGGAAGCTGGGAGAGGGCTTCCCGGTGGGTGGAAACCTCGGACCGGATGTTTTTCGCTTCTTCGGCGCGAACGGTGAGACGCTGGTGTTCGCCGGCCTTTTCAAAGGCGGCGATCATAGCGTTTGCCAGATCGTGCTGAAGGCGGTTGCTGCGGACAGCGTCGGCACTCTGGCGTTGCGAAACTTCAGCAGTCTGGCTGGCTTCACGCGCACTTTGTTCTTCCGTGAGAAGACTGGCCTCCATCCGCTCGGCCGGAGCGATTGTTTCGTGGGAGCGGGCGGCCTGCTCGCCGAGGCTGCGGATGGTGGTGTCGTTTTCGGCGAGCTGCTTGAGAGACGTGGATGCGCTTTCCCACGCGTGCCGCTGGGTATCCTCCTGGCGGCGCAGGGTTTCAACTTCGGTTAGCTTGGCTTCGGTAGTGCCGCGTTGTTCGCGGAGACCGGGGAGCACGGCATCGGCGTCGGCGATTTCCTTTTCGGCGCGACTGTGTTCGGTGGCGGCCTGTTCGAGGCGCGCGGCTGTTTCCTGAGAACGCTGGAGTGCGGTTTCGGCGTCGGCGAGTTGGGTGCGGGCGATCTCGGGTTTTGAACCAGCCTTGGGTTTTCCGGTGGCGGTGAACAGTTCGTCGTAGGAAGCGGCGATGCATTCCCGGACCCGCTGGTCGGTGGCGGACTGCATCACGGCGGCGAGGCCGTCTTTCTGGAGTCGCTGGACGAGCGTGTCCTTGTGGTCACTGGCGTGTGCGGATGGATCCTCGCCAGAGCTACCTTGCCAGACCCAGAGGTGGGACCAGAGCGTGGGCAGAAGTTTGGCTGCGCCGCCACCACCGGCAGTTTCGGTTTTGAGGAGGGCGGAGAGCTGGGTTTCGGCTTCGTCGTCCTTCAGCGGAGAGGAACCGCTGCGGGTGAGACGGGTGCTGCCTTTGGAGGCAGCGAAACGCTTTTCGAGTTCCCATTTTGAGCCGCCGGCCTCGAAGGTGAGGAAAACTTCCGGGTCGCCGGCGAGATGGGTGGAGATCATCTCCTTTTGAATTTTCCCGCCAGTCTTGGCTCGGAGGAAGAGTGCGCGGTGCGCGGCTTCCGCGAGAGTGCTTTTCCCGGATTCGTTAGGGCCGCCGATGAGATTGCGCGATGGGTCGAAGGTGACGGAGAGTTCCTTGTGAACCCGGTAGTTGCGGACAGTGAGGGCGAGAAGGCGCATCGGGCAACGAAGGTTAGGCGAGGCAGGCGGCGTGAAGTTCGCGGAGGGCGAGCCGGGCAATGGCGGCATCTTCGCTATCGCCTGCGATTTCCGAAACAAGCTGGCTGGCGACGGTCGCGATGAGGGGATCCGCGGTTCGTTGGGTGAGTGCGGCGATTTCCTCCTCGGAAGGGGCAATCGCAACTCGGTGGTCGAGTTTTAGGCGGAGAAGGCGGGATTCCCAGGATTCCAACAATTTTTCCAATCGCCTGGAGGCTTCGATGCCGAGGGAACCTTCGAGCGACAGGAGAAGCAGATGTTCATCGCCACAATTACCCACAGCGGAATCCAATGCGGAAGCAAGCAGGTCCAGGCTGGCATCGTCCGAAAATCGGAAGGCCATTTCCTTCCATAGAAACCGACCGCTAGGGATCTTTTCGACCAGTGGAGGTTGACCGGTCGAGAGGGTGACTTTGAGAACGTTTCCGGGATCGTTGCCGTCGCCTTTCGGGAAGCGGTCGATTTCCGGCGTCCCGCTGTACCAGGCTTTCGGGCCAACCTGTTTGGTGCCGTGCCAATCACCGAGCGCGAGGTAGTCGATCGCTTCCGGCAGGCGGGAGAGATCGATCCAGTTGACCACGGTGGATTCTCCCTCCTCGTCCTGTTGCGAGGACCCGAAACCCTGGATGGTTCCGTGAGCTAACATAATACAAGGTAAATCCGCTGGCAGGTTTGGGTCGTCGAGTGCGGAGCGAATCCAAGCAGTGGGGTCGCCCGGTTCGTGACGGCGCAGCAATGGGGCCGGGAAGATGATGGCGTTGGGGAGGATGACCGGTTCTGGGCTCAGCAGGATTTGGAGATTCGGTGCGAGCTGTTGCTGTTCTCGTTTGAAAAACTCCTGGTCCCAAATGCTTCCCGGCCCGCCGTGATCGTGGTTTCCCGGAATGACAAGCACGGGGACACCAAGGGACCCGACAGCAGAGCACGCGGCGGAAACCGTCGCCTTCGTCGCCTGCGATGAATCGAAAAGGTCGCCCCCTACCAGAATGAACGACGCTCCAGACTCCTTTACGAGGGCTGCCATGCGCTGAACCGCATGAAAGCGCTCCTGCTGGACGCGGTTCCGCTTCGGCTCGTCCGGCATCGACGCAAAAGGTTTTCCGAGCTGCCAGTCGGCCGTGTGGAGGAAGGTGAGATTCATTTTGGAAAGTTCGATCAGATCGGAGGGGAGAATTCGTTTCAAATGCTCTCAGCTATTCGCATGGCTCTAACACACTCAAAAACCAGGGACCTGTAAAGGACTACTTCGGATTTTCCGTCAGAGCCTTCAAAATCCTCGAAGGCGCGAATCAGGGCGACGCGTATTCTTTGCCCGGAACTCCGCGAAAGACAATTTCACCAAACTATGGAACACCTGCAGTATCGCGAGATTCCTTTTCGGCCGCGGCTTCCGAAGCCATTTCCAACAAACCTGTGATGTCGTGGGTCACGTCAATTCCTGACTCGCCGGGATGGATCGCGACAATCCGCGCTCCTTCCCCCAAAAGACGGTTGATTCGCTGGACAGGTGTGGTGGTGTTGGGGGCCATGGGGGAAATGGTTGGAGGGTGGGGAAATCGTAAGTCCTGCCTGTTCAAAAAATCCAGCATTCTGTGAAAAACCCGCATGGATTGAAGTCGATCTACGGATTTCTCCCTCTTCCCCGAGTGAAATCGTCTCCATGCATCACCTCCTTCTCCCAACCGAACCTGTCGGATTTGGAGAAGGTTACCGGGACTCTTGAGTCCATGCCGCTCAAATTGAAGGCGGAAGGACGTCGGTAGACTTCGGTCCGAAGCCGCCACGGTGCCGGGTCCGTGAGCGAAGCAGGAAAGGCGTGTGTGGTGGAGACTCCTAGAAGTATCCTGTCTCAACCCTTTGCTAGAAACGCCTTTTTATCCTTCGCCGGGAAAAGTTCGGGAACTGAGACTTTGAGGACGGAAGCCAGCAGGAGAAGTTCGAAGTCAGCAACCCAGCGTATTCCACCCTCGATCCGAGCCACGACTCCGCGCGAAATGTCCCATCCTTGAATCTGGCAAGCCGAGGCCAGTTTCTCCTGTGACCACTCCAGCTTGTTCCGCAACTGCATCACCTGTGGGCCGACAATATTGCGCGGGGTATCCATGCCCCATCCACCTATCGACATTTGGTCTTGCGACTGTCTGGAATTCCAGACAGAATGTGCGGAATTCCAGACAGTCCTGCTGGTGCAAGAAACCATGGAAATCTATGTCGCAAATTCCGGTAAGGAATCCGGCCCCTTTACGGCGGAGCAGGTGGCTTCAATGCACGGGGCGGGGTTGGTGAACGCCACCGATTCGGTGTGGCACGCAGATCTGCCCGAATGGGTCCCTGTCCATCAGTTCCTGAACATCCGGCCGCCGGTGCCAGCGGAGGCCGTGATTCCGGGCAATGCGGATCTGGAGAACCGCCTTCAGGATCAGCGCGAGTCAGGGCCGATCCGGAAACGGACGATGTCCCAGGTGATGGTGTGGATGGTTGTCAGCTTGGGATTTTACGGGATCTATCTTATTGCGGCGTATTCGCCGGAGGTTGCGAAAATTACGGGCCGTCGGAAACTGGAATTTCATGTCGTCCTGCTGCTGAGCATCCTCACGTGCGGACTCTTCGGGATGATTTACCACTGCGTCCTCGCATACAAGATTTGGAATCACTCCATCAATATTGAACTCATCGGACGGGACCCCAAATTGGCACACAAGGTGTGGTATTGGAATTTAGTGGTTTTCGTTCTGTTCATCAGCTCGGCAGGAATGGCTCTGCCGGTGTCTATCTTCGGCTCTGCGTGGTCGGTCTGGCTGTTGCAGCAGGAGTTGAACCTATATGCGGACAGAGAACGGAGATCCGGGACATTGTCGTGACTAAGCAACCTGGCAGGCAGAACCATCTTTCCGGTGCAAACTGCTTGGGTCGGAGACGTGGCCTGTTTGTTGGTGCTGCGTGAAATGCCTCCTCGTTCTGCGTTATATGATGTTGAAAAGGCAGCGGACCGCGCTGCTCCAACAATTCCTCACATCATGCCCCGAACCTTGTATTCCCCGCGGCTCTCCGACGACGTGGTCCGCGCGCTTTACCGCGAAGGCCTGCGTCGGAAAATGCCGATGACACGTTTGGCCGACGATCTGCTCCGGCAGGCTCTAAACCAGTTCCAATCCGCAGATTTCGCCGAAGTTGTTCTTCCCGAGGTAGCGTCGGACCCACCTTCGATTCCCCACGCCGAAGCCGCATAGGCATCCGGCTCCCACCAACTCCAACCGAAATGCCCGGCACTCACGCCGGGCCTTTTCGTTTCAACATCCCAACAACCAAAACCAAACAACCAGCCCCCTACCCTCATGGCCATCAAACTCATCGCCAATTACAGCAAGCGCCTCGGACTCCCCGGCTATTCGTCCCATCAGTTCTCCGTTTCAGTCGAAACGGAACTGGTGACCACTGACGACGTGGCCGCGGAATCCGAACGCCTCTACCAACTGCTCCAGACCAACGTCGACGGGCAGATCCTCCACACCGGCTTTGTTCCTCCCGCCGACTACGGCCTGGATGTGCCTGCCGGGAATACCCCATCATACACCACCGCATCGGAACCCGCCAACATCGCCAACTGGCAGCGCGGTCCCGCATGGAAGTGCTCGGACAAACAACGCGACCTGATTCTCAAACTCGTCGAGGAACACCATCTCGACAAGGCGGTCGTCGAAGCTCTGGCGGTCGAACGCTTCGGCAAAGGCGTCCGCATCCTCAACAAGGTCGAAGCCTCCGGGCTCATCGACGAATTGATCGACACCCACGGCGGCGGCCAGCGCAACGACTCGGGAAACCGACGCGGCGGCTCCGCTTATTCCGGCAACGGAAGGAGGGCCGCATGATCGCCGTCTTACAGGATCCGCCTTTCGCCACCGGGCTGACTCCATGGGCCGGCACGCTTCCGAAGCACATCAGCCCGACGGCGGCGAAGGCGTACCTTTCCTGCTCGTTGAAATTCTATTACGAGCGGGTTGCCTGCATCCGCAAGAAAACACCCGTCGCGCTCCACTTGGGGAAAGCCGTGCATGCGGCGCTTCAAGCGTTCCACCTGGCCCGTTGGCGCGGCGGCGACGATTCACCGGAAGCCATCGCCGCCGCGTTCGAAAAATCCTTCAACGATCTCGAACGCGACGAAGGGCCGGTGAATTTCAAGAAGGACACCGACCGCGAAAAGGCCCGCACGGACGGCCTGAGAATGATCGCCGCCTACCTCGACTCTCCGGAGGCGATGCGGGAAAAACCACGCGCGGTCGAAGTCATGCTGATCGAGGATCTGCCCGGTCTGTCGGTCCCGTTGAAGGGAGCGATGGACCTGGTCCAGGGTGACTTCACCCCGGTCGATTTCAAATCGGCCGCCACCAAGCCGAATCCGGCCCATGCGGCATTCGATCACGAAATCCAGCTTGTCAGCTACCAGCTCCTGTTGGAAGCGGCGACCGATGAGGTTCCCCCATCGCTGGATCTGGTCTATCTGGTGAAAACCAAAAAGCCTCAGGTCATCCGGGTTCCATCCCCGCCGGCGGACTCCCAGCGGAAACGCCGGGTGATCGCCCTGTTGGAAACCGCAGTATCGGGCATCGCGGCCAACCGCTTCCATCCACAACCGGGGATGCATTGCTCGTGGTGTCAGTTTCGCAACGAATGCATGCGCTGGCTGCCCGGCCAAGCGCTGCCGGAAAGGAAGGCCGCCGCATGAACCGCCATGCCATCGTGCTGGTCCTCCTGCTGATCCTGACCGGATGCCGTGGAAATAAATCCTCAATCAAAATTCCAGCGTCCGTCGAAGCCGCGAGGATCGAGCGGGAGGTGGTGAAGCGGGTCGATGCGGAGCGGCTGGCAACATCCGAACGGAAGGACCGGCTGCACACCATCCGTGTGGTGGGCCTCATCGTGCTCACCGGCGGTGCCGTGACGGGCCTGCTGTGGTTGCAACGCCAGCGCGCTCCCATTTCGTCGCTGAACCGGGAACGTCAGTTGCAACTCCCGTTGGGGACCGATCATCAGGCAACTCCACCTACCCGGGTATTCGATATCGCAAATCCCGGCAGAACCCAACCAACAACCCGCCATGAGACTCCGAACCGTCCTTGAGGTCCTCGTCGTCATGGGCGTGGTCGGTCTGGCGCTCGAACTCGCGGAAGCCCACACGTGGGTGATCATCGCCGCCGGTGTTGCCGCAGCCATTTGGCTGCTCGCACGCAGCACCTGACCACAGCACTAACAAACAAGAACCCCGACGCCCGCCCGGTCCCAGTGATCCGGCGGGCGTTTTCATTTTCTCCTGAAAACACCAACCAACAACCCGCCAAAACCAACATCATGAATAACACATCCCAGAACCAAACACTCCTCGAAGGCATCTGCCGCAGGGGTGTCCTCATCTCAACCTCCGTCCGTTACTGGCGCGGTTGCAAACGTCTCAATGCCGAAGACCTCGGCCTTGATCCCAATCACGTCAGCGAGCGGCTGATCCAACTCGGCCACAAACGTCTCATCCCCCGCGACGCGCTTTCGGCATTCGCCCTGATCGAATCGCGGGTCCAATCCGTCGTCGAAGGTTCGAGCTTCCCGTTTCTCGGGGGCATCGGCCGCTTCGTCCCCAATCCCCGTCTCGGCGATCTCACCGATCGTCTGGACAAGCTCAAGGACGAGTTCCGCGAGGCCACGCTCGATTTCGTGGCGGGATACAGCCCGCTGCGGGACCAAGCGATGGTCGAGTGGCGCGAAGCCGCCCAGCACCTCAACGGCAGCGCCGAACGCCTGATCGCCACCATCGAACAGTCGTTTCCACCCGCCGGAGAAATCGCCAAGCGTTTCCTGTTTGAAACCCGTCTGTTCCAGATCGCGGCCCCCGACGGCATCCGTCTGGAAGTCGCCGACGGTCTCCAACAGCTCGAAGTCGCGGACGACCGCCGGCGGATTGCCGAGGAGGCGTCACGACGGATGCAGACGGATTTGAACAGCTTCATCCTTGAAAGCGTCGCTTCCCTGCGTGAGGAAACCGCCCGGCTCGCCAGCGAGGTGCTCGCCACCATCGACGGCAGTGAAAACGGCGTCCACCAGCGCACGCTCAACCGGCTCACGACGTTCATCGACAGCTTCCGCAGCCTGAACTTCGCCGGAGACCAGCAGTTGGAACAAACGCTTGAAAAGTTCCGCCGCGACCTGTTGCAGCGCAGCGCCGAAGACTACCGCAACGACAGCGGAGCCATGGCAAGCCTCACCGAAGGATTGTCGCGCCTCCGTTCAAGTGCGGTGCAACTCGCGACCGCCGATGCCCGCGACGTGATCTCACGTTTCGGACAGCAGGGCGGCCGCCGGCTCGCCGCCGTCGGCTGAGAGGATGCTCCGGACAAAACTAACAAAGAACCGTCCCCATGAGCTACGACACGTTTCTCATCATCTGCGGTGCCCTCATCGCCATTCCGTTCATGATCACCTGCTTCAGGGGCAATCCCCAAATCGGTCTGACCGCCGGCGTCGTCTCGCTTCTCCTCATGAGTTTCGCGGCCCACAACGGAGCCTCGATGCTCGGAGTCCACCTGATCGGGTTCGTCATCGCCGGATTCGCCATCGCGTGGAGCCGGGACGACTGATGATAGACCCGATGCCAATCCAAGCCCGCTCCGGCACTCCGCCGGAGCGGGCTTTCTATTTCCTTCTCCCAACACGCCACAAAGAACCACCCGACACGCCGATTTCATCCCAGCAGCCTGATTTTCCAAACCACCACTCCCACTCCTCCCAAGACCTCATCCACCACTCCCACAGCCGCTAACAAAACTACACGTTTCCAATCCGCAGCTAGGGCGGCCCGTCCCCACGGGCCGCCCTTACCGCATCCATCCCATCACCAATATTCAATTACCAATCATCAATCCTATCATGTCCCACTTCACCACCATCCAAACACAAATCCGCGATCTCCGGGCGCTGGCGGACGCTTGCGCCGACATGGGCCTCGCGCTCGTTCCTGATTCCAACTGCCGGGGATATGCCGGCATCGTCCGACTTGCTCCCCATGTCGTCAAACTCAAGGGACCCTACGACATCGCCATCGAACCCGCTCCGGAAAATGACGGCAGTTACGGCCTGACCACCGACTGGTGGGACGGTCATGTCGCCAAGGAAGTCGGCATCGGCTACGGCCGCCTGCTGCAATCCTACGGCGTCTTCAAAACCATGCGCGAGGCAACTGCCCGTGGACTCCGCACCACCCGCAGGCAGGAAGCCGATGGCTCCATCC
>JBDSNC010000157.1:0-3431 GCA_039915545.1 Luteolibacter sp. | reverse complement strand
CCGCACAGGGGACTGTGCGGACTACCCGGCTGAAAAATAAGCCCTTCGCGGTTCTGGACCAACCGGAGCAAGCTGGTTAGCTTCGCCCGCAGTGAGCGCACGCCAATCAACTTCCGCCCAGAATCCCGACCTTGAAATCAAGGACGCCCAATTGATTTTCAAACGTGTCTGGAGCGAGCTGGAAAGCGAGTTCGGCCGGGAGAAATTGTTGTTTCCCAAGGAACTCATCCTCCTAGGCGGTGCGCCCGGATCGGGTAAAGGGACGAACACCGCGTTCATCTGCCAGGTGCGCGGGATTTCCGCTCCGCCGATCGTGATCAGTCAGTTGCTGGATTCGCCGGAAGCCAAGAAAATCAAGGCGAACGGCGGCATGGTGGGCGACGAGGAAGTGCTGCGGCTGTTACTGCGCGAGCTGATGAAACCGGAGTTCCGCGACAGCGCGGTGCTCGACGGATTTCCCCGGACGACGGTGCAGGTGGAGTGTTTGAAAATGTTCTACGACCAGATGGTGGCGTTGCGCCGTGAGTTTTCGGACACGCCGAAAGCACACCATTTCCGCCAGCCGATTTTCCACATCATGGTGCTGTTCGTCGATGAGGCTGAGAGCATTATCCGCCAGCTCAAGCGCGGTCGCGAGGCGATCGTTAGGAATGCCGAGGTCCGCCAGTCCGGCGTCGGCGAACTGGAGGAAGAGCGCGCCACCGACTTCGATCCCGAGCTGGCGCGCAACCGCTACCGCACGTTCAAGGAGAAGACCTACGACGCGCTCGTTTCGCTCAAACAGATCTTCCATTACCATTTCATCAATGCCCAGGCGCCGATCGATGTCGTCCAACAGAACATCATTTCCGAGCTGGAATACCAGAGCTCGCTGGAACTCGATCCGCGCACATTCGACACGCTCCGCCACATCCCGCTCGCGGACGAAATCGTCCTCAACGCCCGCCAGGAGCTCGTCAACCGGCTGGACAGTTATGAGGTCGAGCATCCGCAGGTGATGCACGCCGTGGTGGATTTCATCCAGGAAAAGATGATGCCCATCATCAAGCGCCACGCCATCAGCGGCCGGACGATGATCAACACCGAGGACGCGATTTTCAACACGCCGATCGCCATCGCCATCATGATCGACATCTTCTCCGAGCGCGGCTTCCGCGCCAGCGTGGACATCCACCGCATCGAGATCCCCGAACGCTTCGACCTCGCCACCGGCATGATCGAGACCCGGGCAAAGAAGGTCTATCGGATCACGATCCTCTTCTCGGGTTCGAAGATCCGGCGGGGTTGAGGTGTGGTAGATCGATTCTTTGGCAGTCAGGACTCCTTGAACCAATACCGTGTGGTGGCCTTGTTCCCCTCGCGTGTTAATGTTAGGGCGACGATCGCCTGTTGCAGATCCCGGCTGGCGGTCGCGGGAGAAAGTCCCGGGAAATGCGCGAGGTAGTCCTTGCGGGAAAACGGGCGCGTGGCGAAATGCGAACGGGCGTTTTCCATCCTGGCGGCGGCCGTCATTGTTGACGCGGGCAAGGCCGTGACGGCGGCGAGCGCATCCAAGGTGAGTTCTAGGGAGAACTCGATGAACGCGGTCGAATTCCCCAATTTATCGCAGCGGCCCAGAACATCATAATAGTTTGCCTGGTGGTTACGAATGGAGGATTCGATGGGTATTTGTGAGAAAAGCGGATGGTGGTGGGAGAGGATCAGGCTGTGCCAAAGCCGTCCCATGCGGCCGTTTCCGTCTGCGAAGGGATGGATGAATTCCAGTTCGTAGTGGCAGACCGCGGCTTTGATGGGGGCAGGTATGGCTTTTTCTTTTTGCATCCATCCGAAAAGCGATTTGACCAGCCCTGGCACCCGATCCGCAGGCGGGGCGATGTGTGAAATGACTTTGCCTTTGACGATGCCCACGCCGCTGCTCCGCCATGCGCCGGGACGATTCAACAGGCCTTCCGTCATGATCTTGTGGGCGGCGAGTAGGTGTTTTTGAGAAGATGGATTCCACTCTACCATCCGTTCGTAGCAAGTTATGGCGTTTTTCACCTCCCGTAGATCACGCTCGGGAGCGATCACTTTTTTCCCCTCCAGAACCGCTGTCACCTGTTCCTCGCTGAGGGTGTTGCCCTCGATCGCCAGACTCGCCTGAATCGTGCGGACCCGCAGGGAGCGGCGCAGCATTGGATTTGGAGAGCTTACCCGCGCTCCTTCATACCGCCCGATGTGGCGCTCGATTTTCGCCAGCAGAGCGGCGGCAAGAGGGGTGATCTCAAAAGGGGGTCGCACGCCGTGATAGTATCATATGAGGCTACAGAGGCGAGCGAAGAATGGAATGGCTACTCTGGAGCCGCGGGCACGATGAGGGTGGGAACGGTCGCTTTTCTCACCATGCCTTCCGCGACGCTGCCGAGGAGGAGCGAGGCGATGACGCCGTGGCCGTGGGTGCCCAGGACGACGAGGTCCGCCTTGCTTTCCTTGATGTGGTCGAGCAGGGCGTGGAGCGGGCTGCCTTCCACGACTTGGGCGGAGACGTCGGGGACCTCGGATTTCACCTGGACGACGAGTTCGTCGATCTTGGCGACGGCGCGGCGTTTCGCTTCTTCCTGATAAACGTGCATCGCGGGGAATTCCTCAGGCGTGAAGCCGTAGGCGGTGTAGCTGGGCTCGGGCTCGACGGCGTGGAAGAGGCGGAGTCCGGCATTGAAGGATTTGGCCATGCCGACGGCCATTTCGAGCACTCCGGGCGTGGCGTTTGAGAAATCGACGGCGACTAGGATGGTTTTCATGGCATCCATTTCCTAGCACCGCTGGCGATCCGTTGCAAAGGTTCATCATCCGGTGCGCGGGAAATGCAAGGCGCTGCGGAATTCGTGGAATCGCCGTTTGGCAAGCGGGCGGTTTTGTTCCATCGTGCGCGCACCATGATCCGTTTTCTCCACACCCGCATTCGTGTCCGCAATCTCCAGACGTCGATCGATTTCTACCAGCACCTCGGCTACACGCTCGGCGAGTTCAAGGAATCGCCGGAGGGGAACAGCCTGGCGTTTCTGGAGCTGCCCGGAAACGACGTTTTCCTGGAACTCTGCCACTCGCCGGACTACACGGCGACCTGCCCTGAGGACCTGATGCACACGGCGCTCGGAGTTTCCGACATTATCGAATACTGCGACAAGGTGGAGAAAGCGGGCATCGAGATCTGGCCTTCCGGATGGCGGGAGAAATTCAGCACGGGCAGCCGGAAAATGGCGTTTGTGACCGATCCGGACGGGTATGAGGTGGAGATTCTGGAGCGCTGAGGGAAAAAGGGGAGGGGGCTTCCGATTTCGCGGTGGCTGAAGCGATCTCAACAACGTTCCAAACTCGATTTGGACGCCGGGCCTGACGGATTCTCCTCTTGGTTAATCCAACGAATTATGGCAAATTCCCGCCATGAGCAC
>JBDSNC010000039.1:0-23085 GCA_039915545.1 Luteolibacter sp. | reverse complement strand
GAATGACCGAGCCCTTGAAGACGAATCCAAAAAAACACAAGGGACGCCCGGAGCTGGTGCATTCACAAATCACTGGCCAATCCTTGGTTTTCCCTTACTTTCTGTCCGTCTAGCTTCACCATGGCTGCCAAATTTTCCCACCTCGATGAATTGTCCCGCGAGGATCTTGTGTCCTGGCTCCGCAATGTGCTGCTTGGTGAGATTCCGCTTCCCCAAACTTGGGCGGAACAAGGAGTTCGCGATCAACTGGCAGATGCGGAAGCAGGGATGCCTGCTAAAACCCGCCGCGATCTGGAGTTTGCGACCATCGCACTGATCAAGGAGCTACGGACCGGTCCACAGCGGAAGATCGACTATGTCGAAAATCTCGTTGGCCTGGCATCCGATCTCAAGCTGACTGACGCCGTCCCGCATCTGGTGGCTTTGGCGAAATTGTTCGTTCAAGGGAAAGCCAAACTCGCCCATGCGGCGCACACTGCGGTTCTCTTCGCCATTATCGACCTGCGCGTCCCGCAATCCGAGTCATTCTGGAGGGAGATGTGGAACGATAACCAGCGGGACGCCTCGTCGGCGGTATTGGCGGCTTTTCTAGATCGGAACACTACTGATGCCTTCGAGCTTCTTCCAAAGTTCGGCAACTCGGAAGAATTGGCGGATGCCGCTGTCATTCAGCTCGATTCCCACGCGGATCTGATGGGTGCCCCGGCACGCAGGAAATTTCTGGATGCCGCAGCGGGCGTGGCCGATGCCTGCAAACCGCATCTGAAAAATGCGATCAAGGAATGGCTGGAAGACATCGGGGAAACCGCACACGGAGATTCCACCAATGTCCCCGTCAAAAACATCCTGTTGTTCGAAGCTCTCGGCGGGAATCCAGTGAAGTCTTCCTCTGCCCGTCTCTGCTGCACCCATTGACCCAACTGATGCCCGATTCCGAACTTACCAAGGTGGTCACCTTCTACTCTTACAAGGGAGGTGTGGGGCGGAGCATGGCGGTACTGAATGTTTCCGCCCTGCTCGCATCCCGCGGGTTCCGCGTCCTGGTGATTGATTTCGATCTTGAGGCTCCCGGACTTTCCCATCTGCTTGTCGATGCCCTTCCGAAGAAAGGGAAAGCTAAGATCTCTGGTGTCGTCGAACTCCTGTGCGATGCGAAAACCCGTGGCGTGCAGGGAGACCTGTTTGCTAAGAAGTTCCGAAACATCGCATCCAAATACACCTTTGGTTATCCAATTCCAAAGGAACTCAAGGCTCACAAGGACGCCCGCCTTTTCATCATGCCTGCGGGCGAAACGGATGCGGACTACACCTCCCGCCTCAATGATCTTGATCTTAAAGGGCTCTACAAAGAAGGGCTTGGGAAAGGGCTGATCAGCCATTTCAAACAAGCCATTGTTAGTTCAGGTCTCTACGATTTCATTATTGTCGATAGCCGCACCGGGCATTCGGATGAGGCCGGGATCTGCACCCGGGATCTGGCCGATCACCTCATGATTGTCTCTGGCTTCAACCGCCAGAATCTTGCCGGAACCGCAGAATTTCTTGGAAACCTCCGTTATGTATATGAACAGGAAGGCAGAAAGTCGAACGATCCCACCATCATTCTTTCTCCAGTTCCCATCGGCGAAGAGGAGATGCTGATCCAGCGTGAAGCCGAGGCCGCCGATCTTTTCGGAAAGGCTTGGAAAAAGACGCTCAAGCTCGATCTCTTCATTCCCTATCACCCCCGCCTCGCCCTGACCGAGGACGCCTACGTGACCACCAGAACCGCCAGCTATTTGCGTGACTCCTACCAAGAGATCGAGATGCGGCTCCTTACGGCATTGGAGCAATTGCCGGGAATCCTTTTGAAGCAGGCGAAACAAGCCATCCTTTCCAACTCGGGCGCTCCAGCAGTTTCTCTCCTGGAGCGGTATGTAAAACTCCGGAACTCACGCTCTAGGAACAATTCCAGCCAGCGTGGCTTCCCCTTTTCCTGGGATATCTCTCTGGATCTGATGGAAGACAAGGAGCTTCTCAAAAAGGCGCTGGCTCTTCCCGAATCACTACGGATTATCGAGCTGCTCCACATCACGGCGGGATCATCCTATCGTCTCGCTGAATTCGCCAAGCAACTCCACAAGCTGGAATATTCACACGCCTCCGATTTCGATCGCTTGATCCTCAAGTCGAATCTCTTGAACCCCAATGCTCTTGGGGATTACGCCAATTTTCTCACGGATGTCTGCGCACTTCCCGATGCTGCGGAACCTTTTTACAAGCGCGCTCTCGATGCAGATCCGAAGAACGCCAGTAACCTCGGTAACTACGCCAGTTTCCTCGCGGATATCCGTGAACTTCCCGATGCGGCGGAATCTCTTTACAAGCGCGCTATTGATGCAAATCCGAAGCAAGCCGATAACCTCGGTAACTACGCCATTTTTCTCACGGCTTTCCGCGAACTTCCCGATGCGGCGGAATCGTTTTACAAACGCGCTCTTGAGGCGGATCCTAAGCACGCCAACAACCTCGGCAACTACGCTCTTTTCCTCACGGAGGTCTGCGAACTTTCCGACGAGGCGGAATCGTTTTACAAGCGCGCTCTCGAGGTGGATCCAAAACACGCCAATAGCCTCTGCAGCTACGGACAATACCTCATTGGAAAGGGAGATACCGATAAAGGACTTGGGTTGCTCCATTCCGCGTGGCGGCAGAGATCAAAGTTATCCCAAGGAAGTGTTATCGAGTTAGCTTACAGCCTCTGGTTGGGCAAACAATTGGCCGGAGCGGACGGGCTGATCTGGGAAAAGACTTTCAAGCATCTGATTGTCGCGGGCTTCCCCCGTCACAAATGGAATTTCAATTTGATGCTCAAACAGGCGGAATCAAAACTAAGCCCCGCTCTCGTGAAATACGCCAAAGCCTTGGCCGATGCTTTCCTTGATGAAACCAAGGTAGCGGTACTAGATCAGTTCGCCCGCTGGAAAAAACTCCAGCCCATGGATCCGAAGTTGGTTGAGTAGTTCCAGTCGACACCTCCCATCACCACGGCGGGAAGAGCGCGGCATGCCTCGAGATTTTCTCATTTCATTGGCCCTGCCGCGAGACGCGACAGCCACGTTTTGCACGTTTTTGGGGAGGGCATCAGTACCCTTGGAGGTCGATGGCGTCGCCGCTGAGGATGGTGACGCGTTTTCCCATCTTCTTCTGGATCACCTTGAAATGGTCGGATTCCTCGGGGCTGACGAGGGAGATGGCGGTGCCGGGATTTTCGGCGCGGCCGGTGCGGCCGATGCGGTGGAGGTAGTCCTTGGGCGAGCGGGGGAGCTCGTAGTTGATGACGCAGGGCAGGAACTCGATGTCGATGCCGCGGGCTAGCAAATCGGTGGCGACGAGGACGGGCAACTGGCCAGCCTTGAATTCCTTCAAATTGAAGCGCCGGGTTTCCTGACTGAGTTTCGAATGCACGGCGGCGGCGTGGATCCTGTTTTTGAGGAGCTTGTTGACGATGGCGTCCGCCTTGACGGTGGAGGACGCGAAGACGAGGACTTGTTTCAACTCCCCGTGCTTGATCAGGTAGCGCAACAGGGGACCTTTCCGTTCCTCGGAGACCAGATAGGCGAGCTGGTTGATGAGATCGATGGTGTTCGTTTCATCCGCGATTTTGAGCACCAGCGGATTTTTCAAAAGCACCTGTTGGATCAGGCCCAGGTCCTCGCTGAGGGTGGCGGAAAACAACAGGTTCTGGCGGTTCGGCGGAAGCAGGGCGAGGATGCGGTCCACCTCTTCCTTGAAACCGAGGTTGAGCATCTTGTCCGCTTCATCGAGCACGAGCGTGGCGATCGACGACAACCGCACGGCGTTCTTTTCTATCAAATCGAGCAGCCGTCCCGGAGTGGCGACAAGGATGTCCGCTTTGCCGACCGCCTGCATCTGCGGGTTGATGGAAACGCCTCCGGACACGGCGAGACAGGTGAGCCGGCGGGTGAGGGCGGGGAGGAAGGCTTGGAAAAACTGCTGCACCTGGTCGGCCAGCTCGCGGGTGGGCACGAGGACAAGAACGGTGGGTTCGCGGTAGTGGGAGACGCCGGCTTTTTCGAGGTTGTGGAGGATCGGCAGCACGTAGCCGGCGGTTTTCCCGGAGCCGGTTCTGGCGATTCCCAGCACGTCTCTTTTCGCGATCACGGCCGGGATCGCCTCCCGCTGGATTGGCGTCGGCTCGGAGATGCCTTGCTCTGCCAAGGCTTTGAGAAAAGCGGGAGCGAGGCCGAGCGCGGTGAAGGACATGGAGGTCAGGTTGGGGGCTCGGAAAAAATCTGGCGAGCCTGTATTTGGTTCCGGTCGCTTTAGCATCTCTCCAAAATCCTCACGTCCAGCGGCTTCGAAAATGATCGTCCGCGAGCACGCTGAAAAACCGGTCCGTGCGGTAATTTGCCATCGACGAATGGCACGTGCCGTGCTCATTCTAACGGTTGCGCGCCGGTTTGGCGCGACCCGATCGCCGCCGGATTTCGCGGCCTGTTTCCAAACCTTGAAAATCATGCGCTGCCTCACGAACTCTGAGATCAACAAGTGGCTGGCCGGACAAGGGATGCACCACCTACCGCTGGACTGTGGTGTGCCCGTCGCCGGTGAATTTCCAATCCCCACCGAGCGCCGAAGTCGCCTGATGCTGGCGGATTATCTCGCCGACCTGCTTTCCAAGGACGGCAACAAGCTCTTGGAAATCCTGCCCGGTCCGCAGCAGGACACCGAGGATTGGGAGCTGCTCGACCGCTTCCGGGTGGGACTCGACGAATCCCGCCCGGTCATCACCGCGCCGGGACATCTTTTCAAAAGCGGCGACCGCCGGGACTTCCGCAGTCTGCTGTCGCAGTTGCTCGGGGCGAAGAACGGCTGGTCGTTCTATATCTACGCGGCTCCGTCGCACACCACGCTGCTGATCCACGACAGGATCGAAGTGTGGTCGCCGAAAAAAGGCATCCGCAACGAACTCGGACGACACCTTGTTCCGCAGCAGGCGGCCTGATCCCATCTCCGGGACGCGCGGGGAAACCCACCGCGCGTCCCGCTTTTTTTTCATTTCACCCGCTTAAGAGTGGTGGCGTGTTCGGGCATTTCCTTGCCTTCCATGATCGCTTTGCAGCTCGTGGAAATTGTTTCGGAGTCCACGAACTTGACCACCATCCCGTGCATGTGGGAGTCCTTCACCGGATCGACCGTGCAGCACGCGCCATCGAAATCGAAAGTGATCGAATTGGCATCCGACGACTTCACGCCCATCGCCGGACGGTTGCCAAGCATGCAGTAGTGGGTGAGGGCCAGTTTGCCGTCCTTGTCGTCGTAATACATGGTCACCATTTCGTTCGGGGTGCCTTCCATCATGCGTTCTTCGATCACACTGCCCGCCGCGATCAGGCGGTAGCTGACGGTCATTTCGACAAGGCCCTGGCCCATGTCGGTTTTGCCGGACCAGGTGCCGACGAGCGTTTTCATCCGCTCGAATTCCGGGGAGGCGGGCTTGGTTTTGGCTGGCTCGGCCGCATTCGCGAAAAGCGAAGCAGCGATGAGCAGAATTGTGGAAACGATTTTTGTTTTCATGGTAGTTGTTGGTTGGGACCGAATCGCATCGGTTACATGAAGACAACGAACGGCCGGTTCCGGAGAGGACAGCGTTTGACAAATTTTCAGAGCCGCGGTCGGCCCGCCGCGCTTTCCAGCCAGTCCAGCCGGAACTGCAGCTTCATCCGCCGCACCGGCGACGGGTCCGGATAGAGAATGGGATACCACGCGCTCATCACCGCGGCGCGGGCGATGAGGCTGTGGTGGAGGGCGGTGGGATCGACGCTGCCGCCGGCCTGCTGATAGGCGTCGAGAATGGCATCGGCGGTGTCATCGTCTTCATCGAGAATGCGTGCGTTCCAGATGATCGAGGCGAGGTCCCACTCGACCGGGCCGAGAAAGGTGTCCTCCCAATCGGTCCAGAGCAGCCCCAGTGTGGTGTTGAGCAGGTTGCCGGGATGGGCGTCGCCGTGGAGTGGCTGATAGGGAAATTGTTTCAGCACTGCCACCGATGAAACGAGGCGTTCGTGCAGCAGTTGAAGCGTGGATGGCGGGAAAAGCGCGCGCTGGCCGAGAGTTTCCAGCAGATCGATGCTCTCGGTGAGGATGGCGAGTTCCGGAAGCGGGTGGGGGAACGAGCGCAGGATTTCGTGGCACTGATGGAGCGTTTTCCCGGTTGTTACCGGATCGGCTTCGGTCTCAATGGCGGTGACAAACTGCCAGAAATTAAGGGGGTAGCCGAGGTGCTCGTAAGGACCCGGTGGCAGGTCGGGATGCAGTGGAATCACCGGAGCGCCATGACTTGCGAGGTGCTGCGCCACGGCGTTTTCCCGCGCGAACCACTCGGTCCCCACCCGCGGTCCGTCGCGGTCCTGCACAACCCTTGCGACAAGCGTTTCCGTAAGTCGGAGAACCAGAGTGCTGCCGTTTTGCAGGATTTCACAACGGTCGGGGAAAATGCCATGGGCGATGGCGGTTTCCGTCGCGGCGCGGATGGGAAGTTCGAGGTCGGGCATCGGGATTTCTGTGCCATGGAGCGGGCCCGCCAAGCAACATCGATCCATGCATCCGCGGGGCCGGATTTCCTCGTCCGCCTCTGTCAGAGCTGTTTGCCGAGTTTGCCGGCGCTGCTGATCAGGCTGGTCACCTGCTCCTTGAGCTCGGGGTTGTCGATCGAGCTGACGAGCGGGGCGACGCAGGAGTAGAGAAGCAGGACAGTTACTAACATGATGATCCAGTAAACGATCGCAATGGCGTATCCCGGGCCGTCGAGTTTCTTGTGATAGGCATAGCCGGCCGGGCAGGCGAGGCAGCGGTAGCCCACCCAGAGATTGAGGAACGGGGCGAAAACCGCGAGGCACCACAGGCGGCTCATGCCCAGATTCGCCAGACGTTTCCAACCGAACCAGACCAGCACCATCAGCGGCAGATAGGTGGCGAGTGGAAGGAACCGGGTGGCCAGGATTTGTCCGAATTGTTTGGTGACCAGCGGACCCGCGGCGTCGAGGGCGTAGTGCCAGGCGAAGGGGAAAATCAGCAGGGCGATGAGAAGGCTGCGGCGGCGCGCCCCCGGCCACGGACCTTTTCTTGCGACGGGTTTCCTGGCAATTGACTGCGTATGAGGCGGGGCGGCGGGGGCTGCGAAATGATCCTGCTGCTTCACGGGTACGTTGCCTCGCTCGAACAATCCGTCGATCTGTCCGGCGGGTTTCCAGGCGTCCATGCTCTGCCGCCAGACCATGTCGAGCCGCGGATCCAGGGTGGAATTGGCGGCCATGGTCCTCAGCTCCTCGAAGCTGACCGGGCCGAGACGGTCGCCCTCGCAGGTGTAAAACCAGCCGTTTTTTGCGGAGACTTTCGATGACTTCGATTTTTTGGGCGGTTCTTCCTGAAGCGGTGCGATTTCGGCGGGAGCGACCACTTCTTCCTTTGGTTTTGAACCGGTGGTTCTGGCGAGCACCCGGATTTTGGCGTTTTCCAGCGCTTTTGCCCGCAGTTCCTTGCGGGCCTTCGCTTTGGCGGCTGCGGCGATCCTTGCCTCTTCGGCAGCTCTGGTCTTGATCGCAGCTCTTTCCTTCGCCGCTGCGGCCACCCGTTCTTCCTGCGCTGCCAGGGCGGCGAGTTCGGCCATGGCTTCGTCTTCCTCTGCTTTGGCATCCGCTGCGGCGGCTTTGGTTTCCGCCGCGACCTTGAGCTGGGTTACTTCGTGAGTTTTGGCTTCGGCTGCTGCCCTCAATTTCGTTTCATCCTCGGCTTTTGCCTCTGCGGTCGTTCGGAGTTGGGTTTCCGCTTCTGCCTTGGCCTCTGCCGCCACCCGGAGTTTTGACTCTGCCAGAGACTTCGCCTGGGATTCCTCTTCAGCCTTCGTTTTCGCCACGGCGGCGGCTTTCGCTTCTTCCGCTGCTTTGGCTTCGGCAGCCGAACGGAGTTTTGACTCGTGATCGGCTTTGGCTTCAGCGGCGGCGCGGAGTTTTGTTTGTTCAGCGGCTTTGGCCTCGGCGTTCGCTCTCGCGGTTTCGGCGGCAGTGGCCGCTTCCGCGGCTATCAGTTTCGCTTCGGTCTGGGCCTTGGTCCTCGCGTCCTCTTCGGATTTCGCTCGTATTTGTGCCTCTGCGGAGACTATGGCTTGCTCTGCGGCCTTGGCTTCGGCTTCGGTGCGAAGTTTCGTTTCCTGAGCGGCTTTGGCCTCGGCGAGTTCGCGGAGCCGGGATTCGGCTGCGGCTTTGGCTTCGGCGGCTTTGAGCTTTGTTTCCGCCTCGGAGGCCACCTTCGCGTGCTCTTCGGCTTTTGCTTTCGCCTCGGCCTTGGCTTCGCGAGCGGCCTGGGCATCCGCCTCCGCCCGGAGTTTGGCGTCCTGCGCGGCTTTTGCCTCGGCGGTTGCCTTGGCGACTTCGGCGGCCTTCGACTCGGCAGCGGCTTTGAGTTTCAATTCCGCCTCAGCCTGGATCCGGGCTTCATCCTCCTGTTTCGCGCGGGCTCTGGCTGCTGCGGCGATCCTGGCTTCTTCCGCGGCTTTGGCTTCGGATTCGGCGCGCAGCCTGGCCTCGTGGGCGGCTTTGGCTTCCGCCAGTTCGCGGAGCCGGGTCTCGGCAGCGGCTTTTGCTTCGGCTGCCTTGAGTTTGGTTTCCGCCTCGGCAGCGGCTTTCGCCTGCTCCTCGGCTTTCGCCATTGCGTTTGCCTCGGCGATGGCCGTGGCCTCGGTTGCGGCTTTGAGTTTGGCTTCGGTCTCGGCTGTGATTCTCGCCTGCTCTTCCGCTTTCGCCTGTGCCCGGGCCTCGGCAGCGGTTTTGGCTTCTGCCGCAGCTTTGGCCTCAGCGGCTGCCCGGAGTCTGGCTTCCTCGGCGGCTTTTGCTTCCGCAGCGGCGCGAAGTTTGGCCTGTTCCTCCGCTTTTGCTTCTGCGATTGCCCTAGCGGCTTCCGCTGCCTTGGCGTCGGCGTCGGCTTTAAGTTTGGCTTCTGTTTCGGCCTTGATCCTCGCCTCCTCCTCGGCTTTCGCACGGGCACTGGCGATGGCGGCGATCTTTGCCTCTTCGGCAGCTTTTGCTTCAGCGGCGGTCCGCAGTTTGGTTTCCTCGGCGGCTTTTGCCTCGGCGGCTGCCAAGCGACGGGTTTGTTCGGCAGCTTTGGCTTCGGCAGCGGCGCGGGCTTCTTCGGCCGCTTTGAGTTTTTCCTCTGTTTCCGCCTTGGCCATCGCAATGGCTCTGAGTCTGGCATCGTCGGCGAGCCTTGCCTGGGCTTCCGCACGGAGTTTGGCGTCGTCGTCGTTTTGGACCCGCACCCTTTCCGAGGCGGCGATTCTGGCGTCTCTCGCATCCCTCGCCCTCAGGTCGTTTTCCGCTTTCGAGGCGGCGATCCTGGCTTCCTCGGCGGCTTTGGATTCGGGGGTGATTTTGAGGCCGACCTCGACTTCGGCCACCAGAGTGGTGGCTTGTGATGCCTTGTTTTCCAGGGTGACAGCCGGTTCGCAAAGTCTGCGGACCTCGTAGACCGGCTTCCAACCGTCCATGCCTTCCGTCCAAACCAGCCTCACGGAGGGCTCCAGCGAAAGATCCGAAATCTTGTCCTTCAGCTCGGACAAAGTCACCGGCCCCAGTTGCACCTCGTTCTGCATGTAGAACCATTGGTCCGCACCTGCGGCGTCGATGCGGGCTTCTTCTTCGGCGATGGCCCTGGCTCTGGCTTCCGCCTTCGCCTTTGCCCTGACCCGTGCTTCTGCTTCCTGAACTTCGTCCTGCACCCTTACCTTCGCTCTTGCCGCTGACCTTATCTCGGCTGCGACGAGTGCCTCTTCGATCACCTGCCTTGCTTCTTCCTCCAACCGTGCAGTCGATTCGGCTTTGACGCCTGGGGCTGTCTTGATGTTGGAATTGTGCATGGCGGGAAATGGATCGCGTTCCCCGCCATTGCCTGCGCGGAACCAAGTGGAGCGTAATTGAAAAATTCCTGTCCCGGACGGCGTGGGTTGTCCGCAGCAGGAACTTTTGGATGACAAGAAAGATGCCTGACATTCCGGGTTGGTGAAACATGTTTGAGGTCTCAAATCCGGCCAGTTGGCCCCAAATCCGGCCATAGCTCAGCGGATCGTGCGATCGGGTGTCAAAGCGGCGTGTGCGAGACCGGGGGGCTGTCCTGTTTGCGTGGATTCGCGGCGGGGATGAAATTTCCAGTTGAACAACGGTGCGATCTGGCGGTGTTATATAGGGATGAAAACGCGCTTCCAAAGGTTGAGTGTGGCAGGTTTGCTGGCTGTGTGCGTCGCATCCGGCGTGGGGTGCTATCCGGTCTATCCGCCGGGCGGCTACAATTCCGCCTATAATCAGGATTCTAAGGACTCGATGGCACAGGAACCCACGCCGCAAGGACCTGCTCCGCAAGGACCGCCCGTGCGCTACGGAGTCGATCCCGGCCTGGTGATCGCCGGGGTGGCGGCCGCGGGATTGCTCGGGTACGCGATCGGCGACCACCACAATTATCACAACAATTACTGCGGCCCGGGCTATTACCGGCCCGGCCCCTATTACGGCCGCGGGTATTACGCGCCGCGCTACTACCGTTGAAATCCGCGCTGGATCGCCCGCGCGGTTTCGCTAACATCCGGCCATGGAAATGATTTCAGTGCGTTGCAACCATTGCGGTGCCCCGCTGGAGGTCGGCGGGAAGACGCGGTTCGTGACCTGCCAGTTCTGCAACAGCCAGCTTGAAATCAAACATAGCGAATCGGCTGTGTTTACGGAGGAGGTCACCCGCATCGCGGACAACACCGAGAAGATGGCGGGCAGTCTGGAGGCGATCCGTCTGCAGAACGAGATCGAGCAACTGGATCGCGAGTGGGGCCTGCAACAGGAAACCTACGATGCGCGTGGGCGGACGAGGGGGCCGCAGACCACCGGACAGGCGTTGTTCGGGATGGGCTTCGCGTTATTTTTCGCCGTCGTCTGCTTCGGCATGTCGAGCTTCGCCAGCTCGGTGGGAGGTCCCGGCGGGATCTTTTCTCTGGTCCCCGTCGGCATGGGGATTTTCGCGCTCGTCGGTGGTGTGATGGGTCTTGTGAAATCGCAGGGTGTGCAATCGTCACGCGGTGACTATCAGCAGCGTCGCGCCGCGTTGATGCGGAAACTGGATGCACTGGACCGGCTGTGAGACCGCCAGCGTCATCAGTGGCCACCGTTGTTGAACGCCGTTTCTTCCTCGTGGGTATGGATCAGCAGCAGCGCATGCGCTCCTTGCGCCATGGCTGCGGCCTTCAACACGCCGCGGATGGCGGAGGCCGTCTGGCCCTCCCTGCCGATCAACATCGCCACGTCGCGTTTCACCAGCACCAGCCGGAACCGCAGCACGCCCGGGGCGATCTCCTGCACCATGATCCGCGCGTGGCCCGGCTCGTCGATGAGATTCACGACCACGTATTGCAGGAAATCCTTCAGCCGAATCGTCAGCACCTCCATTTCCTGCGGGCCCGGACGATTTTCCACCGTGGCGGACGTCGTGGGTGGCGCACTTCTGAAATCCCAATCCATCACCTTGTAGCTGGCGGTCCGCCTGACGAGGTCGACGATATCCACTTCCTGATGCGCCAGTTTGTTCACCGCAGGCAGGACCGTCCGGAAATCCCATTCCATCACCCGGATGTTACCCAGCCGCTTCAGCGATTGGGAAATTTCCAGGTCCCTCACGTCCTTGTGCAGGAGTTCCATGAAATCGAACTCCGACACCTGGATTTCTCCGAGCTCCTTGAGGGAACTGGCCAATTTGGAAATTCGGGTGGGCATTGCAGGGTGGGGTGAGGTTTCCAAATCGTTCCGGATTTTTCCGGGCCGATCGACCGCCGCACAATGGTGTCCCCGATAAAGACGTTTGGCAAATCAATCGGCGCATCCCTCCAGCATCGCACTTTTCCCCGACATTCGGAAAGTGTCCGTGTTTCCTTGTGAGCAGCGCTTACCGCCCGCCTTCCTTTTCGATGAACCATTTCAACGCCAGATCGATGTGCGGCTTGTAGAGCATGTGGCCGCCGTCGAACAGCTCCAGCCGCGTGGAAGTGATGCCGCTGGTGTGCAGGCTTTGTTCGATTTTTCCGCAGATTTCCGGCGTGGCGAGCTTGTCGTTTTTTCCGACACTGAGGAACGTGTTCACGCTGCGGTAGCCGGAGACCGGAGCCTTGAGATAGTCCCTGCATTTCGCGCTCCAGTCCTCGTTGCTTGCACCATTGAAGGTGCCGATGACCCGGTGATCGGTCTTGATCAACTGCGCGGCAATGTAATAACAGCCTTTTCCTCCTCCCGAGAAGCCACCCGTCGCGAAGCTCCAGCGGCGGAAGTTAGGCCACTCCTGGTCGAGTTTTGCGATGGCGGTTTCCAGTGCCACGAAATTGGCGGTGATGCCGAGATCGCTGTCGGTCGTCAGGCATACCCAGCCGTTGTCGAGACAGGCCTTGGTGTAATCGCCGATGACTTTGGCGTTGCCCGCCTTCGCCTCCTCCGGGGTGTTGGTGGCCGACGATGGAATGAACACGTGCTGCGGTTTCGCTGGATCGAAATTCACAGGGGTGACGATGGTGATCCGGAACTTTGTCTCGTCCGACCGGTATTTCGTTTTGAGCTCTTTCAACACCGCCGCGCTGTAGCCGAACTCGAACACATTCACCTTGCCGCCCGTTTCCAGCGGTTGCCCGGCTAAGGTAAGTTTCCTCGGCACGGCGGCGGGCGGATGCGCCTGCCACTCCTTGATGAAGTCGCGGTCGTCGGAGCTGAGTTTGCTGATCGGGAAAACAAACTCCTTGCCGTTCCTGTCGAGCACCGCCGAGTCATCCCGCACGGCGACGAGCTCTGCCTCGATGATCTGGCCGGCGTCGTTTTTCCAAGATCTCGCGGTGGCGAACGGGCTTTCTAGCAAGAGTAGCAGGGATATCAACCTGACGGGAATCTTCGTTCGTAATCCGCTGCTCATGGATGGATTCATACGGGCAGGACTGGCCCGGCTTGACACGGAAAATCGGATGGAAGGACCGGCCGTTTCATTTCCTCGACACCGTTGCAGGAGATTCATAGGTTACCTTTCACTCGCTTGTGAAACCCTCTCCTCCCTCCAGTTCCACGTTCCGCGAAGCGCTTCTGGCGGAATCGCCGCTTCAGATTGCCGGGGCGATCAACGCCTACGCGGCGTTGCTGGCCGAGCGCGCCGGATTTCACGCGCTCTATCTCTCCGGAGCGGGTGTCGCCAATCATTCCTATGGCATCCCCGACACCGGGCGGACCGGGCTGGAGGACGTGCTCACCGATGTCCGTCGGATTTGCGGCCGGGTGCGGCTGCCGTTGCTGGTGGACATCGACACCGGCTGGGACGATCCGGCGACGGCCGTTCGGGAAATTTCCTCAGCAGGTGCCGCCGCCGTTCATATCGAAGACCAGGTCCCGGCCAAACTCTGCGGCCATTTGCCGGGGAAGCATCTCGTTTCAACTGACGAAATGGTCGCACGGGTCCAGGCCGCGGTGTCCGGCAAGCCGAATGCGGATTTCTCTATCATGGCGCGCACCGATGCCGCGTCTGTCGAAGGTTTGTCCGCCGCCATCGAACGCGCCCTGGCCTATGTCGCTGCGGGCGCCGACATGATTTTTGCCGAGGCCTTGGTTTCGCTGGACGATGTTCACACCTTCACGCGAGAGGTGAAAGTGCCGGTGCTGATCAATCTCACGGAATTCGGTGTGACGCCTTATTTCACCCTCGACGAAATGCGCGCCGCGGGTGCCGCGATGATACTCTATCCGCTCTCCGCCTCGCGGGCCGCCGCCGCCGCTTCGCTGGATGTCTATCATTCGATCCGCCTCAACGGCACGCAGCAGGACATGCTCGGACGGATGCAGACACGTGCGGGACTTTATGAAGTGTTAGGTTATCAGCCCCCGAAATAGTATACCATGTCCGACGAACCCAAGGTCAAGAAATGCGTCGCTCTCTCCGGAGTGGTGGCCGGAAACACCAGCGTCTGCACCGTCGGCCACACGGGGAGCGATCTCCATTACCGGGGCTACGACATCGCCGGGCTCGCCGACCAGGCGACCTTCGAAGAGGTGGCCCACCTGTTGGTTTACGAACGCCTGCCCGACCGGACCGAGCTTGCCGCTTATGTCGCAAAGCTGGCGGAACTCCGCGGACTCCCTGACGCGCTGAAAGTGGTGCTCGAAGAGATCCCCCCAGAAACCCATCCGATGGATGTCCTGCGCACCGGTTGTTCGATGTTAGGGACTCTGGAGCCGGAGCCACTGCCGACTTCCGGAGCAAACCCTTCGTCGGCCGCCGGGGCCCGCGAAATCGCCGACCGGTTGCTGGCCTGCCTTCCATCGATGCTCCTTTACTGGCATCACTACGCCACCGCCGGAACTCGCATCGACGTCGAAACGGACGACCCGTCGATTGCCGCCCACTTCCTCCACCTGCTGCATCAGCGTCCCGCTTCCGGATCCCACATCAGCGCTCTCGACCGTTCGCTCATCCTGTATGCCGAGCACGAGTTCAACGCCTCCACCTTCGCGGCGCGTGTCATCGCTGGAACGGGCTCGGATTTCCACTCCGCCATCGTTGGGGCGATCGGCGCGCTCCGCGGTCCCAAGCATGGCGGTGCCAACGAGGTCGCTTACGAAATCCAACAGCGCTACCGGTCCCCGGACGAAGCGGAAAAAGACATCCACGCCCGGCTTGTGAACAAGGAAATCGTCATCGGTTTCGGCCATCCCGTTTACACCATCAGCGATCCGCGCAACGTCCCTATCAAGGTGATCGCCGGCGAACTCTGCACGGCGAACGGGCATCAGAACCTTTTCGAAATCGCCGAGCGGATCGAAACCGTGATGTGGGACGAGAAACGCATGTTTCCGAATCTCGATTGGTTCAGCGCGGTGGCATACCATGAGCTGGGTGTGCCCACACAGATGTTCACTCCTTTGTTCGTCATGGCCCGGACCGCCGGCTGGGCCGCTCACATCATCGAGCAACGCATCGATGGCAAGCTCATCCGCCCCGCGGCCAATTACACCGGCCCGGAACCCCGCCCGTTTCCACCGCTAGATCAGCGCTGACATTTTTCACCTGTAAATTCCGTGTCCTCTCCCATCAGCAACATCCGCCCAGAAACCGATCCGCTGTTAGCCCAGATCGTCGACTACGTTCTCGAAACCACCATCACCAGTGACGAGGCCTTTGATACCGCCCGGTGGTGCCTCGCGGACACTCTCGCATGCGGCATCATGGCGCTGGCCTATCCCGCCTGCACCAAGCTTCTCGGTCCTGTTGTCCCCGGCACCACCATCGTCCGCGGAGCCCGGGTTCCGGGAACCGGCTACGAACTCGATCCCGTGCAGGCTGCCTTCAACATCGGCACGATCGTCCGCTGGCTCGATTTCAACGACACCTGGCTCGCCGCCGAGTGGGGCCATCCGTCCGACAATCTCGGTGCCATCCTTGCCACCGCGGACTGGCTTTCGCGAAATGCCGGTCATTCACCTGCCGCGTTCTCCTCAACGCTCGCGACACGCGCGCTGACGATGCGCGACGTCCTGATCGCAATGATCAAGGCTCACGAAATCCAAGGCGTGCTGGCTCTTCAGAATTCGTTCAACCGCGTCGGCCTCGACCATGTGCTGCTCGTGCGCGTCGCCTCCACCGCCGTGACCACGGCGATGTTAGGCGGCAACCGCGACCAGGTCATCAATGCCATCTCGCATGCCTGGCTCGACGGATCCTCGCTGCGCACCTACCGCCATGCGCCGAATACCGGCTCGCGGAAATCCTGGGCGGCAGGCGATGCGACCAGCCGCGCCGTCCGTCTCGCGCTCATCGCCATGACCGGTGAAATGGGCTATCCGTCCGTTCTCAGTGCGAAGACATGGGGATTTCAGGATGTTTCCTTCAAAGGGAATCCAGTCACGTTAGGCCGCCCGCCCGGCAGCTATGTGATGGAGCAGATCCTTTTCAAAATCTCGTTCCCGGCGGAGTTCCACGCCCAGACCGCCGTCGAGTGCGCGGTGACGCTTCATCCGCTGGTGAGCGGCCGCATCGATGAAATCGAAAGGGTCGAACTCACCACCCACGAGTCGGCGATCCGGATCATCGACAAGAGCGGCCCGCTCCATAATCCGGCCGACCGTGATCATTGCCTGCAATACATGACCGCCATCGGCCTGATCTTCGGCAGACTAACGGCGGACCATTATGAGGACGAGGTCGCCGCCGATCCCCGCATCGATGCGCTGCGTGCCAAAATGATGGTTCGCGAGGACGCGAGCTATTCGCAGGATTACCTCGACCCCGAAAAGCGCTCCATCGCCAATGCCGTGCAGGTCTTTTTTCAGGATGGTTCGGCCACCGAAAGGATTGCCGTGGAATATCCCATTGGCCACCGGCGCAGGCGGTCCGAGGGAATTCCAATCCTCCAACAGAAAGCGCAAACCGCATTCGCCGCGCACTTCGGCGAGGACCGCGCCGCAAGCCTGCTGGCGCTTTTCTCCGACCTCACCGCCCTCGAAGCCATGTCCGTGCCGGAATTCGTCGATCGATTTGTGAAATAGCGGTGGGCTCCTTTCGGGCTCCGGCGGTTTTTGTCTAGCGGTTTGTTACTTTTCCACCGGTAGGTCGCCGTTGAGGTCGGTCCGCTCTCTGACGACTTCCAACCGGTCGCCGCGGTCGGCCATTTCATAAAGCTTGCCGCGCGCGTTTTTGAACGGGCGGTGCAGCACCATCGTGAGCCGGCCCTCGAACGTGTGGAACAACATGCCGTGGCCGGAATCGCTTTTTACCAGCGGATCGAGTTGTTCCCACGGGCCGGTTAGTTCGCCACTCTTCGATCTCGCGACGGTCTGCACGTAGGATCCGTTTTCATAGCTCGACCACAGCATGAGCAGCTTGCCGCTGTCGGTTCGATAGAGCTCCGGGCCGTCGGAGACGTAGGTGAGTTCCTTGGTGTCCGGTGTGACGGATGCGTTCAGCCACGGCGCGTCCGAGGCTTTGAAAAGATGGACCGCTTGTCCGTCTGTCGTTGATAAATCGGGCTTCAGTGGCACCGCCTCCATCGTGCCGTCGATTTTCTGCAGCCATTCGTGCGCATAGACCATCCAGGGTTTGCCCTGCGGATCGATGTAGAGCGTGCCGTCGAGCGTCATGAAATCCGGCCGGGTCACCGCAGCGGATTCGTCGAGCATCCTGAACGGCCCGTCCGGTGAGTCCGCCACCGCCGCGATCGTGCCGCGGACGTAGGTGCGCTGCATGGCGGCGGGTGGTTCGGCGATGGTTTTGGTGGAGTTGTGCAGCGTGGTGAAAAGATACCACCGGCCCTTGTATTCGTGGACTTCCGGTGCCCATGCCCCTTCCTGGGCGAACGCCGTCGCCGGCACTGCGAACACCTGCTTTGGTTTCTCCCAATGTTTCAGATCCTTCGATTTGTAAACCATGGTCCCACGACCTTCGGCACCACTCATCCGTGGGAGATTGGACGTGTAGAGGTAATAGGTCTGCGACTGCTGGTGCGCGACGATGAACGGATCGTGCAGCGGCATGTCCGGCAGGAGGAGTGGTTCTTCCGCAGCAGCCAGCGCGGTGAATGCGAGAAAGACGGGCAGTTTCATGGCGACGAAGGTGGGCGCTGTCGCAAGGAGAATCAAGCGTCGCCGGTGGCGGGCGATTCCATCACACACCGGGAGGCGGCAGGAATTCCAAGCCGTATTTCGCGCCGATTTCCAGCACGCGCGGGATGTCCTGTTGTTGCTCCGGGCCCATCGCGCCGATCTCTTCGAAAAATCCCTCGAAGCCCGCTGGCGTGATGACGCACATCAGGCGGCCCGGCTCGCTGCCGAGATAGCGGTAGGTGTGCGGGATTCCGCGCGGCGCGAAAATCGTCATGCCCTTCCCAGCGACGAATGTTTCCCCGCCGACGGTCCACTCGTATTCTCCTTCGAGGATCTGGAACGTTTCGTCCTCGTTCTGATGGATGTGCGGTGGCGGTCCGCCTCCCGTCACGTCATGGGATTCCACAACGCTCACTACGCCGCCGGTGTCCCGGCCGTGGATTCGGATGATCATGGGAATGCCGAGGATGTTCAGATTCACCGGGCTGTCGGAGGGAGTGATGATCGGTTTCATAACGGGATGAAATGTCGAAAATTTTTCTTTGGTTGGTCAAGCGTGGTCCGGCCCTGAGGCGGTTTCATTTTCCTGCGGGGCCGATGTATTCGCGGGCGATGATCAGATTGTCGAAACAGACGGTGTTCACCGGATTTTTCGTCCAGCGATCCGTCACGTAGCTTTCCAAGGTCAGCGCGTTGGCCTTGAGTCCTTCGCTTTTGCGCCAGTTGATGCCGCGCCAGTGGCCGAGCAGGCGACCGTCGATCCAGAACGCCTGTTCTCCATCAGGTTTTCCCGGAGTGTTGTGCTTCAGCATGAATTCGGCGCAGATCCATCGTTCTTTCGCGATGACGTCCTGGGTGGTGGGTAGGAATTGATTTCCCCAATACATCCCGTCGCGCGACTTGTCCATTTCGTGCCAGTAGCTGTAGAAATTCCATTTGCCGGGCGGCTTCAGTTTTCCCCAATCGCCCATCGGCTCGAGCGCGGTGGAAAAACGTTCGGCGCCATCCGGCAGGAGGCCTGCCTTGCCGAAGCCGCTCCATTTGTCTCCGCCGGTCTGGCCTTTGTTAGCGCGCAGCGTCACGAAATGGTGGATGTAATCGCAGTTCGCATCGAAGCGCGTGTAGAACCGTATGAACACGGTGTCCGCCGGCTCGAACCATTTCGTCAGGCCTCCGCCCTCGTTCTCTCCCAGCGTTGCCTTCACCTGCATGCAGCGCTTGCCGCATTCTTCGGAGTCTGATGGAACGAGCGACAATACCTTGGCCGATCCTTTTTCGTCCCAACCCGCTCCGAGTTCGCCATTCTCGAAATTGTCGGCAAAAATCACCGACGGATGGCTGGCCGCGCCGGCATCGCCCTTCATCTTGGCGGCGAAGCCATCGCCGTGCGGCAGTGTGCTGTCAGGTGATGTGTCGGGAAACCGGTCGGCAGCGAAAGCGGCACTCGTGAGTGCGAGGAGAAAAAATAGTTTCATGGGTTTGTCAGTGATCTGTTTTTGCGATTTGGAATGAGCCCTTCACGCGCTGCCACCTTTGAACGGGTTGCGGTCCGGTGCTTCGTCATGCGGCACCAGTCCCAGCAGCCGGAGGGTGAGCTGGTTCAGCAAGGGCTGCCGGTGGCGCATCCACACCTCCATCCGCTGTGGCTTCGCGCCGAGACGGGCCTTGGGTTCCAACGCGGTGCGGCCGAGCGACAGTGAGCTTGCGCCCATTTCGATCGCATCGCCGATGCTGGCGTGCAGCAGCCCCAGATAGAGCGGGTGATCCGCCGAAGCCTCGCGGTCGAATCCGATGTGATAGGCGACGGCCGTTTCCCCATCGAGCAAGGTCACGATGAAACCCAGCAGTTTTCCGTCCGGATCGAACAGTCCCTTGTGCCTCACCCTGCCGTCTGCCGCGCGGGCGAAGGCTCCGAAGTAGTCCGCGTGCAGTGTGAACGGGCGGAAGCCGGCGTTTTCATGAACTTGCAGATAGAGTTCATGCATGCGGGGAGCGAGGCTGACGTCGGGCTCGAAGGTCCGCAACGTCAGCCCCGCTGCGGAAAGAGGTTCCAGGATCTGCTTGCGCACGGAGCTGCGGTATTTGGAAGCCAGGCTGGCGAGATAGCCGACGTAATTTTCCCATCCAGGTGCCAGGTCGAGAACCATGTTAGGTTCGGTTTCCACGCTGCGGTAGGACAGGCCTTTCAACACGCCCACCGCCTGTGTTTCGCGGTCGGTCACATCCTTGATCATCACGAACCCGGCCTCGCCCACCAGCTTGTCCGCCCGGCGCACCCGGTATAACAGTTCTGCCACCGCTGGCCACACGGCGTTGGGGGAAACCTCTGCTGTCATCGCCACCGCGTGCATTCCATAGCTGAGCAGATTTCCGCAGACGAGCACGCGTTCGCTGAGCTTGCCGATGATCGCCGCTCCGCCGTCCGCCGCAGCCTTGCCTAGCAGTTTTTTGAGCGCGGCCCGCTTGCCGGTCACCGGCTCCGCTCCGTTCACGGGGCGCATCCGTTCGGGTTCGAGCCCCACCCACTGCATCACCACCGCCGCGACGGGGCCTTGCTCGTCGCTGATCAATCCGTAGCGCGGCGTGAGGCAGTTCGGCGGCACGCTTTCAAGCATGTGCAGATAGTCGCGGCTGAAGAACCAGGATTGTCCGGCCACCACGGCATCCCATTGTTCCGGATTCAACTGCCCGATCGTGTCGGCCATCGCGAACCGGAACCCCGTCGGGCGGCGCAATTGCTGGCGGGTGTTCAGCTTTTCCTTCAATCGGGAGATGGGCGGCTTTCGACTCATAGGGTCCTGTTTGATAACAGGAAAAAGTGGGAAGGCCAGTCCCATTCATGCCGTGCCTAGAGCCGCGACGCATCGGTGGAAATAGGATCGTTGAAACGTGCGCCAGCTCCAGGGATGGCGGGCGGAAAAAAGGAGGCTGTAGTCCGGCGGTTCAGTGCGGTGTTTTACTCGATTGAAAAAATCCGCTTTACATGCAACCGAATGGTTGCCTATGGTTTCGCCATGGATGACGTCTTCAAGGCCCTCGCCGATGCCAGTCGGCGGATGCTGCTGGACCAGCTCCATGCCCGCAACGGACAGACGCTCGGCGAGCTGTGCGACGGGCTCGACATGACCCGTCAGGCGGTGACCAAGCACCTCGGAATCATCGAGGCTGCCAACCTCATCGCCACCGTCAAACGGGGACGCGAGAAGCTGCACTACCTCAATCCGGTGCCGATCCATGAGATCGGCGTCCGCTGGATCGGGAAATTCGAAGCACCGCGTCTCGACGCTCTCGCAGAACTCAAACGCAACCTCGAATCAAACCAACCACCATCATGAACAATACCCCGAAACTCGTTTACGTGACCCAGATCCGCACGACCCCCGCCAAGCTGTGGGAAGCTCTAACTAATCCCGATTTTATCCAGCAGTACTGGTTCGGCCGCCGCAACACCTCCACCTGGCAGGTTGGCGATGCCATCGAGAGCCGCTCTCCTGACGGCGAATTGGAATGGAAAGGGAAAGTCCTCAAAAGCGTGCCGGAAGATGAGGTCGTTTTCACCTTTGACCACCTCACCGATGAACCGCCCTCGACCGTCCGCTTCAAGATCGAGCCCCAGAAAGACACGGTGCAGCTCACCATTACCCACGAGGATTTCCCCGAAGTGAGCACCATCCGCGACCGGGTGAAAAACGGCTGGCCGGGCATCATCGAGGGAATCAAATCCCTTCTCGAAACCGGAAGCGCCGGAGCACTCCCGTCGCCCTGCGCGGCGAAGTAAGCCTCCTTGGAAATTCACTTCCCGGCGGTCGGACGTTTTCGAGGTCCCGGGCTGTGAAACCTTGGTGTCAGCCGGGACCACACTTGTGGCCGAAATTCGGCGACCACGATGTTCAGGGCCACCTATCAGCGCGAAGTTCCTTCATGCGTGAAGGCGGACCGCCAACAGGCTTCATGAAACGTGAAGTTGCATTCGCGCCTTTTGCCCGAAATGAACACGCTCGTGACCGCGTCTCATCAAGGGAATCAATTTTTGGTCGTGACCTGCTCCACGAACTCGGGTGGCACCGCAGCGATCGGCAAGTATTCGATGTCCTTGTAGAAAATCTCCGCGCCTTCCGACTGCAGGATGATAGGACCGGAGGTGACTGGCACCGGCTTCGGGCCGTCTATCCGGCGCGGCGCGTGCAAGCGCATCACCACTTTGCCGTTCACGATGTGGATGCTGTCTTCCCCGAGGCAGACGATTTCGACCGTATTCCATTCTCCGGTTGGCTTCTCGTGATCGGGTTGTTTCACGCAGCGCCCGTCCTGCCCCGGCACCTGCGAGAAGACATGCCATTCTCCACGGGGATCGTAATCGAAAAACGTGTGGTCATCCACCTGTCGTGAAGTCGATCTCACGGAAATCTCCGATCCGATTGCGTAGAGATCACCGACATCATGTTCCTGGATCTGCAGTTCGATGGAACGCGCCCAGGTGCGGCCCTCGGCTCCCGGTGCCGCGTGGACGTGATAGAGCAGTCCGCTATCACGTGGCGTCCCTGGCTTGTCGCGCGGCGGCCATTTCAACACGCCCCATTTGAACTTCAGCCGCAGGCGGTAGTTCTGGAAGGACTCGTGAAAGCGCAGTTCGCCGAAAACCTCTCCTGAAATCCGGATCGCGGGCTGTCCGTCGACCTCCGCCACGGTGAACACCTTGAGTGGATCCCGGTCCGAACCGACGACCTCTGCGTATTTCCCGCCGGCACCCCGTTGCATGCCCGGAACCTCCGAAATGGGATCCGGCCGCTGCATCCATGTCGACCAACCGCTGAGATCCCGACCGTTCCAGAGCGGCTTCCAATCGCTTTCCGCGCTCAACGCAGTGCACAAAATCAGGGAAAGGACGACAAATGAAGATGGATAGAGCATGACAGTCAGGGTTGGAGGTCCGTGGGGTCCCGCCACTTTCTCAATCGAAAGGCGGGAACGCCTACCCGTCTACTGATCCCAAGCGCGTCAGGTTGCATGGAAATGTTCTTCCTAAATTTTTTTTGCACCGACGGGCTGCGGTGTTATGACCATGGCGTCGGAAAAAACGCCCGTCGGGGCAAACGCTTGTTCAAAAGATCAATTCTCAATCAAACGAAAATATGGAAATCCAAACTCCTCCGAACCTGAATTCCAATGATTCCGGTCAGTGTCCGTTCTCAGGCGGCGGCAAGTCACGTAGTGCCGGCCGCGGCACCAGAAACCAGGACTGGTGGCCGAATCAACTGCAGTTGAGCATTCTCCGCCAGCACTCGTCGCTTTCCGATCCGATGGGCGGGGACTTCGACTACGCGGAGGAATTCAAGTCGCTCGATCTCGCAGCCGTGAAGAAGGATATTTTCGAGCTGATGACCACCTCGCAAGCGTGGTGGCCGGCGGACTATGGCCACTACGGCCCGTT
>JBDSNC010000289.1:0-6915 GCA_039915545.1 Luteolibacter sp. | reverse complement strand
CGGAGTAGGTGCACTGGAAGTGGTCGAAATTCTGTCCGGCATCGAGGGTGATGCGCTTTGTTTCGCGCACGCTGTTGTTCCCGACCTGATAGGGTTCGTATTCGAGTTCGAACGTCACCCGGATCGGCCCGTTGGCGAGCACGGTGGATTTCACGAAGTTTTTGGAAACCCACAGCTTGTCGCCGGCCCACAGTCCGCTGCCACCGCACCCGCGGCTGACGCCGGCGGAGTAGAAGTCCGCGCCATCGCCGTGGTCGGCGTGATAGTCGTCCGCCAGATACCAGTCGTTGACGACCATCTTCGGCGTGCGCTTGGACCAGATGTCGATGGTGCTGCTGGTGAGAGGCTCGCCCTTCCAGGTCTCCAGCGCCTTGCCGTAGGTGCGGTGGGCGATGCGGTCGTTCTCCCACGCGAAATCATCGAAGCGCTCGCGGACGAAGCGTCCGAACGCCTTGTATTGCTCTTTCGAGTATACCTGCTTTCCCCCGGCAGTGGCAGTGAATGTCTTTGTCTCATTGGGAGCGAAGTCCGCTTGGAAAATCACGCTGTCGAATTTGCGCAGTTCGTCGCCATCGTTGTCCACCGCCTGACAGAGAACTTCCTTCCCCGCCGAATCCGCGATGTGGATCATGTTCAGGTCCTTGGCTCCAAGCGCTGCCAGATCGGCCGCCTTGATTTCAAGTGTCTGGCTGCTGCGGGCGAGCGCCAGACCGTTGACGGCCGTGATGGTGACAGGAGCAGCGGAGCAGAGCGAAGGAACGGCAAGCAGTGCCGCGGCGCGGGAAAGTGATCGGAGTTTCATGGGTTGATGGAGTGCTGGGAAACAGCCTCCAAAAGCTGTGTTCCCTGCAATTCACCGTCAAGCACCCATAAGTGGTAACAGAAATTTGAAATAAACCCGATGGGCCGTGCGATCAGGGAGCGGCGACCTCAGGCGCGGGAGCGTCAGGAATAACCACGTCGCGGATACCCTTGAGTTCGATCTGCTTGTCCGGATCCTCGGTGACGACCTGAAGCACCCTCCGGGTCCCCGGGTTCGTCCAGACACCGGTGGAGACGAGCTCCCATTGCTCACCCCGCTTGCAGAAGGCGTGCATGCTGACGGACTGCCCTTCGCCAAAAGGCGCGTTCGTGATCACTTTCAATTCACCGGGCGGGATCTCGTAGATTTCCTTTTCCAACTCGATTTTCACTGCGACTGACGCGAAATTGACGACCTTGAACGAGCCGGATGGAAAGGCCTTGGCACTGTCGTCGATGGCGACCACCCGGCTTTGAAAATTCCCCTGTAACTGCGAGGTCGGGATGAAAAGGAGGATGCAGGACTTGGTGTCCGTGGGAAACTCCACCTTGCCGATCACTTCATCGACATTGGTCGCGCTAGCGGGATTCGTCCGGCGGGTGAACGAAACTCCAGTGCCCTTGTATTTGAGAAGGTTTCCCTCGTGGTTGAGGAACGACTTGATTTCGATCAGGCCTGCGGTTTCCGAACCCGAAGGATCGTGGGCGTGGAGTTCGACCGGGAAATCAGGCTGGAAGGCCAGACTGCGCACCTGCATCTCCTGGACCTGAGCCGCAGCCGGTGCGGAAAAAAACGGTAGCACAGCGAGGGAACATGCGAGAATGGAGAGGGTTTTCATGGGGTTTGGGCACTGTCGGTGCCAGCGGCATTCGCAGCACCCGGAACCGGCGGCGCGATATCGCGGAAGCCGCGAAGCTCGGTTTGCATGGTTTCCGGATTGTCGAAAAACAACTGGACGGAGCGTTTTAATCCCGGGTTCGGCCACAATCCAGAACCAATTCGCTGCCATTTTCCATCCACTTCGGCGAAGGCATACATCGCGCTGTGCTGGTTTGCCTGGACCGGCGGATTGGTGATCAAGGAACTCTGGCCGGGTTTAAATTCGTAGGGTTTGTCCTCAAGCGTGATCTTCACCGGGAGGCGGCTGAGGCTGATGACCCGGTAGGAACCCAAGGGGAATTCCTTGACGGAGTCGTCCAAGGCTAGAATCCGGAAGGTTTCCTTTCCGGCCGGCAGGAAGATCAGCATGAAATAGCTGCCGGACTGAGGCAGCGTCACCTTGCCGAGCTGGAGGTCCGCTTTTTTCGCGTCCTCGGCCTTGCCGGATTTCGAAAAAACCACGTCGTTGCCATAGAGCTTGAGAACCACGCCCTCGTGGTTCAAGTAACCCTTGATAGGTGCGGCGATACCCGAAACCGGCTGTGTGGCCGCGGGATCGAACGTATAGGACTCGGCAGGGGCGGTTTCGTTATCGAATGCCAGCAGCCGGAGGTGTACCTCGCGGGTGGGTGGTTTGGAGTCCTGGCCGAAAGCCGTGGCGGCGCAGATGAAGAACAGGATGAGACGCATGGGGTTCATGACGGATTTCTTGATATCGGGTTTGTGGGTTTGGATCAGATTTCCGATGGCGCGAGCCAACGGAACGAGGTGACGATGAAACGGCGGCCGAAGGTTTGATTGACCGTAGTCAAGGCGGTCGCCACGGTTTCGGGGGCATTGCCTCCGTCGACGTATTCGGGAACGCGTTGCACGGTGGCCTCGCACCACGATTTTGCAAGAACGCTGTTGCCGTTTGTCGTCCTCGCCTCGCCATAGCAGCGGATGGTGAAGGTGTCGCCACGGGCGGCGATGATCGGAGCGAGTCCCGTGAGCAGGTCTCCCTGGGTGAGCATCGGAGCGGCACCGTCGGCGGTGAAGCCGTTGAGCGCGGCGGTGTTGGGGAGATTCGTGATACGGTTCGCAGCGAGGCTGGCTCCGCTGATGCTGTTGGAGTCCTTGGTGTGGAAACTGGTGTTGATGTCGGAGTTGTCGATGGCGGTTTGGAGGATCCCCTTCAGCGCGTGGACACCGGAGGCGCTGCCCAAGCGTCGGTTGACGAAGTCACCCAGACTGAGGCTCGGAGCGCTGTCTTCCTTTGCTGCAACGCGGATTTCCGCCACGATGAGTTTGGCTAGATTTTCGATCTGCGCATCCGTGAGGGTGCGGAATCCCGCCCAACGCACCTGGCCGAGGGCGTTCACCGAGTTCTGGGGATTGGCGTCATCGGCAGACCCGGCGACCGGCATGCCGTTTCTAACGAATGCGGTTTTATTGTCCACTGCATAGAGGTTTCCGTAACCTTTCACGCTGGCATCGCGCAGGGACGACAGCACGGCGCGCCAGGCGTCGACGGAATCGGAGTTCACGTTGAACGCTCCTTGGATCATTGCGTTCTTGGCGAAGCCTTTGGAAAAATCGATATCGTTCTTGGACGCGTAGTCGTTCGCCAATGTTTGTGGATCGCCACCACCGGCGATGTAGGGAGCCAGGCGGGAGTTCAGCATCGGCTTGGTGCCGTTGAAAAAGCCGGAGAGGACGTCGTTCTTTCCGCGAGTGGGCGAGAAGCTGGCGGTGGAATAATTGGTGGCGGTCGAAAAGAAAAAGCCGTCCCACAGCGTCGCGTTCATCAGATAGCTGTGGTCCAGCACCTTTCCAGATCCCCCCATCGGACTGGTGTTATAGATCGCGTTGCTGGGAATGAGCGGGTGAGCGAAGGAATTTCCCAACGGATAGTTCACGCGAGGGAATTGGCTGCTGGTGATGAGATTGGCCGCGATCCAGTCACCAAGGGAAGCGGCGGGAGTAATCGGGACCCGATACATGGGGACGATGGAGACGCCTTTAGCGGCATTGGCCATCGCGCCGAAGTAACCGCGTAGCGGAATGGGATCGATTTCCACACCCGGAAAGGTGGTGAATTCCGTGATTTCCTGAAGTCGCAGGTCGTAACTCTGGGCGGCATTGCCGATCTTCTTGCTATCGTGGGAACCGCCCTCGGTGACCATGTTGTTGAACGCCCAAGCCTTGCTGTCGTCGCGGGGGTCCTTGGTGGTTTTGGCGGACATGGTGAAAATCGCGAACGGGCTTTTTCCTCCAGTACCCGGGTCCGAGGGATTTTGCAAAATACTGCTGTTCTTGAAGCGGCGGGTGATGATCTTGGACGGGTTGGCAGTGGTGGACATTTCGCTTGCGACGTCGCCCAGTCGGAAATCATAGGTGCGGAGAATATCGCTGTCCGGGTTGTCGTTGTTTCCGGCCATGATATCGACACGGAAGTCCGGAAGGTTCGCATCCACCACACAGCGTTGGGGTTTCGCATTGACCGTGATTTCATCGCTAGGCACCGGTGGCACCACGTTCGGATTGCCAAGTTTAACGGTAAGCCACCCAGCACCAAATGGGTTGATATTTGCACCGTTTTTGTCAACTTCCCAAGAATATTTGGAATCCGCGGGACGTCCGTTTTCGTAGCTCAAGTGGTCGGTCTGAAGTCCTGCACGGAAATCCACGCCGGGGATGGTTTCAACTCCCCGCAGGTTGTTCGTGCGCAGGTCCTGGCTTCCTAGAGTTCTAGTACTGTCGTAGTCGAAAAACGCACGCGGCGTGTAGCCGCCTGAAGTTTCAAGGCCCCACGTCCAGTTTTTTTCCACCCATGGAGAGAATACCTTCACCTCACCGGGCAGCAGGACCATGTTTCCTCCCGGTGTTCCTGAAACGGTCTTGTTCCGCAGATAGAGGGTGAAGAATTTGCGGGCACTTGTGTTGTGCTCGTTCAAGCGCTGGAAGCGGGCGAGTCCGTGGAATTCCCCGGTGGCGAATTCCGAGCGAAACCATGGGTTTGTCCCGGCAACCATGTCGTGCTTTTGAAATTGGAAACCCACCGGCGGGTCCGAAACCCGGATGCGGAGTTGGGTCAGGTCCAGCTCGACGTCGTAAGGATTGTAGAGAGTGATCACCGGATCGTAGACCAGATGAGGCACCGCATGAAGGGTGTTCCCGAGTGGCACGGCCTTTGTGTTGAAGGCCTGGACGCGATCGGAGATATGTGAGTAGTGCGACACCAGCGAGAAGATGATCTGCAGCTTGGCAATGACCGGAAGGAGCACCTCCTTGGCAGGAGTCGGCTGCATACCGGTATTGGTCGTCATGTCGGAAGCGGTTAGCGAGAAGCGCGGCGATCCTCCGGCTTGATTCTTCACCCGCTTGTAGAGCTGATAGTGAGTGCGTAGGAAATTCCACGAAGGTCCGCCATCGGCCGAAGAGAAATATGGCAGTGCGGATCCGAGTGCCGCCGTCAGGTTGGTGGTTCCCTCCATCAGCGGCGTCAGGTCGGTTTTCAGACCGCCGGTCACGGGATTGGTGAGGAGTCCGAGCGAGGATGCGGTCAGGGCCTGGGTCCTTCCGTTGATTTCCTTCTTGATGGAGGCTTGTGAGTCGACAGGCACTGCCAGAACCGCGGTCTGCATGGTGATCACGCGGCTCGGCTCGCTGATTTTCTGAAAAGTGCTGTTGAGCACATCCGGCCGCGGCCCGGTGGCGGCGGTCCGGTTGGCGACGTTCTCTGCCAGAGTGACGGAGTTGTTGGTCTTGATGTTGAGCGGTGCCTTGGTGCTGTTGTCGGACACCATCCAGGCCAGGCCGCCGATATTGGTGCCGGCCGTCAGAGGAACCCTCTCGGCGCGCATTTTGGTATTGTTGGGAGCAATCGTGCCGCTTGTCGCCGGATTGCAAAGCCAGATGGAATCGGCACTGTCCGCCTTGGTTGGCAGGGTGAAATCCGTAGCGCTCGCGACCGTCCTGGTGGACACAAGCCATGACCGGAACTGCTTCGCCTTGTCACTGGTCGACGGGGGATCCCCCGCCGGTCCCTTCCAGCCGAGGCTGGTCCACGCGCCGACAAGATTCGGTTGCTGGACACCGACGTCGAATGCTCCGGCGTTCGCGGAAATGCGCTGGTCGGGGCCGAGCGTCTTTTGCAGATCACCGATTGCCAGCATGAGGGCCAGCTTGGCGTTGCTGTTGGCGACCGCCTGCGCCGCGCCGAGCGAGGTGGACCGGAGGCTAATGCTGGAAAGCGAGAGCAGACCGACAGCGACGACCGTCAGCAGGATCATCAGGCTGAGGGTCACGATGAGCGCGAAACCGCGTTTTCCGAGAGAGTGGATTTTTGAGATTTTCATGGCGGGATGAGTTCCAGAGAAACGACACGTAAAAATTCGCGTGCTTACTGGGTGATTACAAATTAAATTCTTGGAGACTGTTCTTTCCTGTGGGTTGGCAATCGGGTGGAGCCGTTTCCGGTGAACTTCAGGGTTTTTGAAGCGGCTGGTAAGTTTCTCCCGTCCGAACCCGGTGGTGGCGGTGAAAACTATTACCAAACATACATCTGATCGCCTCAGACGCTATGACGTTTCCGCCAAGTTTAGTGATGATTTCGACAGCGATTTTCACGACTTTCAGGGCGAAAAACTAGCCCGTAAACCCGAACGGTGCCCATTAAATAACCTCCCCCCCCCTTATTTGGGGAGGGAGGGTCGCAGTTCCTCCCAAACGACTTGAGGTCGTTCATCCGATCCCGTACGTCCAGCTTCAGCCATCCATCTTGGGTGAACGAATCCGACAGTGATCGGCGATGAATGAGCCCGGCATCCTGCCGCTCTCTTCTCCATATTGCCAGATCCATAAGACAAAAAAATCCCGCCCCGACCGGAACTCCGGCGAGACGGGATTGGAATTTCAAACAACCTTATTTCACAGCCTTGAGACGACCGAAGAGCTTGCTGCCGACGGCGCTGGTCTTCGGAACCGTCACCACGATAGTATCCGGCAAGGTGGTGTTTTCCGTAACGGTGACCGTGGCCACACCTGAGCTCGAACTGACAGCTCCGACCGGAACGTCGTTCCATCCGGTGAGGGCGGAGCCCCATTGGAAGGTCAGGCCGATTTCCGATTCCGATTCGTCCGCACGGTTGAAGGTGAAGATGAAGTTGGTGGCGTCAGTGGTGAGCACCGGCAGTTTACCGGTATCGGAAGCGAGTGGATTCCCGCCTAAGACGAACTCGAGAGCATTGGAA
>JBDSNC010000282.1:0-37082 GCA_039915545.1 Luteolibacter sp. | reverse complement strand
AGAATGGTTCCACGGTCACCGGGACCACCACCCTGCAAAGCGGCATCACGGGAGTGGGCAGCGGCCAGACGGCCACGTTCAACAAAGTCGTGATGAGCGGCACTGCCACGACGAGTATTCTCCGGGTCGCTGGAAACAGCGCGGATTCCACGGTCACCATTGGTGTGGGAGGAATCACCGCCAGTGGTGGCGAGATTCAGGTGAAATTCAATACCAGCGCTTCCAATGCGACGCTCAATCTCGGAGGCGATTTTACGGCCACGGGGAATGTCAATTTCACCAACGGCGGCTATACCGGATCGACGGCCCTCAACCTCATCAAGCTCAACGGCACCCGCACCTTCGAAATCGGTTCCACTTTCACCACCACCGTGGCTCCCGATATCGCCGGGACCAATGCGGGCGATGGTCTGACAAAAACCGGTGCAGGTACCTTGGTTTTCAATACCACAATGGTGGGCTCCTACACCGGTGCCACCACCGTTTCCGCAGGCACCCTGTTGATCAATGGATCGTTGGGAAATACGAACGTGAGTGTCGATTCCTCTGCCACCATCGGGGGCAGCGGTGACATCGGCGGAAGCCTGTCTTTTGCCGATGGCGCGAAGCTCACCGTCAATCTGGCCGATCCGCTGTCCGTGTCGGGATTGGTGAACTTCGCAAACTTCGGCTTCGACGATCTGAACGGGTTCGATGTCGAGACCGCCGCGCTCGGCACCTACACCCTGCTCGCCGGAAGCAACTTCGATTTCACCAATGTCGAACATTTCGGACTCGCCAATGCGTTCACCCGTGGTGACGGAGCCCAGGCCTATTTTGAATCCGGCAGTCTCGCCGTGACGATCGCCGCAGCGGTTCCCGAGCCATCGGTTATTCTGTTGGGATCGTTGGGGTTCCTGGCCCTGGCCCGCCGCCGCAATTGACCGGACCGTCCTCCCGGGATTTTCGGCACCGTAAATCCTGCGAATCTGGCGAATCCACTTGAGATGATGGGCTGCGTGGGAACGTGGTTGCGGTGTCCCGCCGCAGCGCTTCTCTTTCGGCGAAGTTCGGCGAGACACCACCTCCACCGTCGGCCAAGGCCATCCGCCAATCTGAGCTTTACGGACCGCTCGCATCGTCAGGGCCAAAGGTCCGGCAACAAGCCAGCCAAGCCAACGTCTTGGGGGATTCGCCCGTCCACATCCCAAACCCTGACAGGGCGCTACAAAACCGTTTGCCGTCTCCGTCTCCGCCCGATTCTCCGGAAAACTCTGATAAAGAATCGCTTGCGATCCCGGATGGCGGGTTTGCACCTCCGTCGATTCTACCTTCTCAGGCATTTTTCCAACTTTCTTAAGCCCTAAGATCATAAGAAAAGCCATTTTGTTAACCTTCTTAGGGCCAAAGATCATAAGAAAAATGATTTTGATAACCTTTTTAAAGCCAAAGATTATAAGAAAAATGATTTTGATAACCTTTTTAAGGCCTAAGATCATAAGAAAAACGATTTTAATAACCTTCTTAGGGTCAAAGATAATAAGAAAAATCATTTTGATAACCTTCTTAAGGCCAAAGATTATAAGAAAAATCCCTCTTCCAGGCGGAAATCCCCTAAAACCGGGCACGGCTCCCGATCCCGTGGTGGCCGTTCCGCACCCGCCGACAGCCGCGCCCCGCCGCTCTTCTAGTAGGGGAGATCCGCCAGCACCCCGCTCCCCAATGTGGCTGTGGCGTCTTCACTTCTTCCCCCGGAGGCTGTTTGAGGAAAGTCGATGGTGGAGAGTGAAGAGCGTGCAGCATTCCGGAGTGCGCGACGCTCTGCTCGCGCCGGTGGTAGCTCCGGCTCTGCCGGATGCGGCGCGGAGCTCTTTGGTTGCAGGACGGGCGATGTCGAGAGGAAGAGCTCCGCACCGCATGGAGCAGGGCTTCCATCCGCCGCCAGGCGGCAGCAGAGCGTGCCGCACTCCGGATTTCAGCCCATGGACCGTACTCCGCCGCCCCTTCCGGTAGGGCGTGATCCGCCGGGCGCGCCCACTTCACCTTCTTCCGCCGGAGGCTCCTCTCCCTCGTTTCCCTCCGGCTATTCCCGTCAGTAGTTCCTCCGGATTCAGCCCATTTCTCCCCACTTGGATGTTCGATGTCGGGCGTTCGATGTTGGATGTTCCCGCACTTTCTCCTTCCCGTCGCCCATCTGCCCGTTAGTCTGGAGTTGCAAAATGCCCCTGTGCCGCTTTCTGCCTCCCGCGCCCCCGCATGAACAAAAAGAACCTCACTGAGGCGGATATCCGCACCAAGTTCATCACGCCCGCGATTGAGGCTGCGGGTTGGGACAAGCTGACCCAGATGCGGGAGGAATTTTATTTCACGGCGGGCCGCATTATCGTCCGCGGGAAACTTGTCGCGCGTGGCAAGGGCAGGAAGGCTGACTATCTGCTTTATGCGGGGGGAAAAACTCCCATCGCCGTTGTCGAGGCGAAGGACAACAAGCACCCGGTGGCGGGCGGCATTCAACAGGCGCTCGGTTACGCCAAAGCTCTCGATATCCCATTTGTCTTCTCTTCCAACGGCGATGCCTTCGCTTTCCATGACCTTACCGGCACCTTTCCCAAGAAGGAGTCGGAGTTGAAGCTGAAGGATTTCCCGTCTCCCGAGCTGCTCCAGGCGAAATACAACGAGTGGAAAGGCCTCTCACCGGCTCAGGAAGCGATCATCGAGACTCCCTACCACGACGACGGCTCCGGCAAGGAACCCCGCTACTACCAGCGCATCGCCATCGATCGAACCATCGAAGCCATCGCCCGCGGGCAAAACCGCATCCTGCTCGTCATGGCCACCGGCACCGGCAAGACCTACACCGCGTTCCAGATCATCTGGCGCTTGTGGAAATCCGGCACCAAAAAGCGCATTCTCTTCCTTGCCGACCGGAACGTGCTCATCGACCAGACGATGGTGAACGACTTCCGCCCGTTCGGTGCGGCGATGGCCAAGCTCAGCGGCAAATCCAAGACCATCCAGCGCCCTGATGGCACCGAGGGGAAAATCACCACCGCCATCAAGGGTAAGTCCCGCCGCATCGAAACCGCTTACGAAATCTACCTCGGACTCTACCAGGCGATCACCGGTCCCGAGGAGAAACAGAAGATTTACAAGGAACTCTCCCCGGACTTCTTCGACCTCATCATCATCGACGAGTGCCACCGTGGCAGCGCGGCGGAGGATTCCGCTTGGCGGGAAATCCTCGAACATTTCTCCAGCGCCACCCAGATCGGCCTTACCGCCACGCCCAAGGAGACCGAATACGTCTCGAATATCCACTATTTTGGCGACCCGCTTTACACCTACTCGCTCAAGCAGGGGATCTCCGATGGTTTCCTCGCGCCTTACAAAGTGGTGAAGGTCCACATCGACAAGGACGTGGAAGGCTACCGGCCGGAGCCGGGGAAAACCGATGTCAACGGCGACGAGGTCGAGGACCGGATTTACAACCAAAAGGACTTCGACCGCAACATCATCATCGACGACCGCACCAAGCTGGTTGCCAAGACCATCACCCGATACCTTCGCGAATCCGGCGATCCCTACCAGAAAACCATGGTATTCTGCGTGGACACCGAGCACGCCCTGCGGATGCGCGCTGCGCTGATCAATGAGAATCAGGCGCTCGTCCAAAAGGACCCGCGCTACATCATGCGCATCACCGGCAATGACAAGGCCGGCGTCGAACAGCTCGACAACTTCATCGATCCCGAGAGCACCTATCCGGTCATCGTCACCACTTCACGCCTGCTCTCCACCGGCGTGGATGCCCAGACCTGCCGCCTCATCGTCATCGACCGCGAGGTCGGCTCCATGACCGAGTTCAAGCAGATTATCGGTCGCGGCACGCGCATCCACAAGGACACGGAGAAATTCTACTTCACGCTCATCGACTTCCGCCAAGCCACCAACCATTTCGCGGATCCCGACTTCGACGGCGATCCCGTCCAGATCTACGAACCAGAGGGCAACCAACCCATCGATCCACCTGATCCGGATGAGGGGAAAATGGGAGAACCCGTCCCTGATCCCGAGGGCGACCCCGTGGAAATCCTCGTCGAGCCCCCCGGCCCACCGGGAACCGAGCCACCCGGTCAGGAGCCCCGCGTCAAGATCCGCATCGACGGTGTGCCCGTTTCCATCCTCGCCGAGCGCGTCGAATATATGGATGAAAATGGCAAGCTCGTCACCGAGTCCCTGCGCGACTACTCCCGCAAGACCATCCTCAAGGAATATTCCTCGCTGGACGAATTCCTCCGCAGTTGGAATGCCGCCGACCGCAAGCGCGTCATTCTCGATGAAATGGAATCCCACGGCCTCGCCTTCGATATTCTCGGGCAGGACGTGAATCCCGATCTCGATGCCTTCGATCTCATCTGCCACGTCGCCTACGGCCAGCCGCCGCTCACCCGTAAGCAGCGCGCCGCCAAGGTGCGGAAGGACATTTTCAGCAAGCACGGTGAAGAAGCCCGCGCCATTCTCCAGGCCCTCCTCGATCGCTACGCCGACCACGGCATCCTCGACATTGAGGACACCGAGGTTCTTTATCAAAAGCCCTTCAATGAAATTGGCAAACCTCTCGAAATCGCCGGTCTCTTCGGCGGTCCCGCCGGTTACCAAAAAGCCATCCGCGAACTCGAACAATCCCTCTACTCCGCCGCGTGACCCAAATTAAATTCATAAAGAGGAACCACGGATGGAACAAAAGAATCAGAATTTTAACCACGGATTTCACAGATGAACACAGATCAAGAAAGCCAGGACTTTAATCCTCTTCCATCAGTGCCCTCCGTGAAATCTGTGGTTGATCCTCTGTCGTCTGCGATTACATCCCCCAACGCCAACCTCACCCAAATCGTCATCGGTGCGGCGATGAAAGTGTTGAATACGCTGCGTCCCGGTCTGGATGAGAAACTTTACGAACGGGCGCTGGTGATCGAATTGACCAAACAGGGAATCCGCTGCGACCAGCAGAAACAGCACGAAGTCCTCTACGATGGACAACTCATCGGCACTCTAATCCCGGATTTGACCGTCGAAGATTGCCTCATCGTGGATCCCACGGTCGTCACCAGTTTCAACGACAGCCACATCGCGCAGATGCTGGGTTACTTGAACATCACGGGACTCAAAACCGCCCTGCTCCTTAATTTCAAATACACGCAGCTCGGCATCAAACGCGTTTCGAATTGATCAATCCCAGAGTTTTTTAGCCACAGATGAGCAGGATCAAGAAAGCCAGAATCCAAATATTCTATCATCCGTGCTCTCTGTGAAATCTGAGGTTCAATATCTCACCTGTCCCGTACGACGTTCGCGTGCGGGCACTGGACAAGAAACAGAATTTCAACCACAGATGACACGGATGGACACAGATTTTCTGAAAAAATAACTCTTCATCAGTGTTCATCCGCTTCCATCCGTGGTTCTCTTCCCACCTCTTCGTTCTCCATCCACTAATCCATGTCCCTCACCGCCACCATCAAGTCCATCCAGAATGAAATGCGCAAAGACGAGGGGGTCGGCGGCGACGACCAGCGCATCGAACAGCTCGCGTGGATGCTTTTCCTCAAGATCTACGATGCCAAGGAAGCCGAGTGGGAATTCACCGACAGGAAATACAAGTCTCCCATCCCGAAGAAACTGAAATGGCGGAACTGGGCCGCCGATCCCGAGGGCATGACCGGCGACTGGCTGCTGGATTTCGTGAACAACCAGCTCTTTCCCGGCCTGCAAAACCTCGTGGTCGGCAAGGAGGATGGCCGCGCCCGCATCGTCCGCGAAGTCTTCGATGGCGGTTACAACTTCATGCGCAGCGGCCAACAGCTCCGCAAGATCATCAACAAGCTGGAGGAAATCGACTTCAACAGCCTCAAGGAGCGCCAGCACTTCGGCGACATCTATGAGAAGATCCTCAGCGATCTCCAGTCCGCCGGAAACTCCGGCGAGTTCTACACCCCGCGTGCAGTCACCCAGTTCATGGCGGACCGGATCGATCCGAAACCCGGCGAAACCCTGTTGGATCCCGCCTGCGGCACCGGCGGCTTCCTCACCTGCGCCATCAACCACATGCGCAAGCACCATGTGAAGGGCGTGAAGGACGAGCGCGCGCTCCAGTCCAGCCTCCGCGGCGTTGAGAAAAAGCACATGCCCCACCTCCTGTGCATGACGAACCTGCTGCTCCACGACATCAGCGATCCCGGCTTCGTCCGTCATGACAATACGTTGGCCCGGCCCTACACCAGTTGGACCAAGGACGAGCGCGTGGACATCGTCCTCACCAACCCGCCCTTCGGCGGCAAGGAAACCGACGGCATCGAGACGAACTTTCCGAAAGTCTATCAGACCCGCGAAACCGCCGATCTCTTCCTCGCCCTCATCATCCGCCTGCTCAAGCCCGGCGGCCGCTGCGCCATCGTCCTGCCGGACGGCACGCTCTTCGGCGAGGGCGTGAAAACCCGGCTCAAGGAAGCCCTGCTCACCGAGTGCGATCTTCACACCATCGTCCGCCTGCCGAATGGCGTCTTCGCCCCCTACACCGGCATCCGCACCAATGTCCTGTTCTTCACCAAGGGCAAACCCACCCAGGAAATCTGGTATTACGAGCATCCCTATCCGGAGGGAGTGAAGAGTTATAACAAAACCAAGCCCATGCGCTTCGAGGAATTCGAGCCCGAACGCCAGTGGTGGGACAAGCGGGTGGAAAACGAACACGCCTGGCGCGTCTCCATCGATGAAATCAAGGCCGCCAACTACAACCTCGACATCAAGAACCCCCACGACGCCGGCGACGGCCCCGGCGATGTCGATCACCTCCTGCCGGAATACGAAAAGCTCCTCGCCAAGATCGCCGACACCCGCGCCGCGTTGAAAAAGGAACTCCAACAGGCGCTCACCCGATGAACCCGGAGGAAATCACCGTCACAATTGTGCAACGGTCCGTTGCACAATTGACGCTCAACCCCAACGGGGCGTTCCATGCCAGCCTAGGGCAACGCCCTAGGTTGAAATACACCAAACAATCCAAAGCCCTGAAAGGGCGGCCAAACCGATGCCCCAATCCCTCGCCCGCCTCCATGTGCATCTGGTCTTCAGCACCAAGAACCGGGAACCCGTCATCACTGAATCCGTCCGCGGTTCGTTGCATGCTTACATGGCCACCGTTCTCAAAAACCTCGGCTGCCACCCGGTTCTTATCAACTCCGTCGAAGACCACGCGCACCTTCTTTTCGAACTTGCCCGCACCGTCTCCGTTAGCCAGGCGGTGGAGGATGTCAAAAAATCCTCGTCCAGATGGATCAAGGAACAAGGACCGGAATTCCGTAACTTCTCATGGCAGTCCGGATACGGCATTTTCGCCGTGTCCGAATCCAACGTCGAAGCGGTGCGGGAATACGTCGCCAATCAACGGGAACATCATCGCAAGAAAACGTTTCAGGAGGAATACCGGCAGTTTTTGGAACGGCATCGGATCGTGTTTGATGAGAAGTATGTCTGGGATTGATCGGCCGTTTGGATCGCCCCTTCAGGGCTCAGGAATTATCCGCGGGCTATTACCCAGGGCGTTGCCCTGGGCTAGCATGAAACGCCCCGTTGGGGCTGACGATCTGCGCCTCAAAGGGGCACCTCTGCACCCCAAAGGGGTAACCTATGACAGCCCAGGGCAACGCCCTAGGAACATCGTCCCCCACATTCCCCAAGCCCCAACGGGGCGGCCCAACCGATGACCCTCGACACCTTCTTCAAAAAATTCGACACCTTCGCCGGCGCGCCCAATGCCGTGGCGAAGATTAGGGAGTTGGTGTTGCAACTGGCGGTTCAAGGTAAGTTAGTAGAGCAGAAGCACAGCGACGGAAAAGCCAAAGCCATATTCTCTGACGGCCTTCCAGACGAAGGCGAATGCCGATACGAAATACCCGCAACCTGGATTTGGATCCGCTTTGCTTCGGCTGGTGAACAACGTCTTGGAAAAATGTTGGATCAGAAAGGGAATCGGGGAGAACTGAAACCTTACCTTCGCAACACCAATGTCCAGTGGATGCGATTCCAGCTCGACGACATCAAGGAACTTCGTCTGGCTCCAGAAGAGCTGGAAGAATTCCGCCTCCAACCTGATGATCTCCTCATCTGTGAAGGTGGCGAACCGGGTCGTTGCGCGATCTGGCGCGATCCCCATCAAGAAATGTATTTCCAAAAGGCGATCCATCGCGTTCGCCCACGCAAAGGGATTCTATCCGAGTATCTCGCGATCTGCCTGCGAGTGGACGCGCAGAACGGGGTTCTCGCGAAAAAATTCACCGGAGCTACGATCAAGCACTTCACAGGAAGATCCCTTCGTGAGTATTCCATTGCTCTCCCGCCGCTCGCCGAGCAAAGACGCATCGTGGCGAAGGTGGATGAGTTGATGGCCTTGTGTGATCGGTTGGAGTCGGAGCAGCAGGAACGCCAGGAAAAACACGCCGCGCTCGCCCGCGCCTCGCTGGCCCGCTTTGCCGAAGCGCCCACCCCGGCCAACCTCAATCTCCTCTTCCACAAATCCTACACCGTCCCCCCCGCCGACCTCCGCAAATCCATTCTCACCCTCGCCGCTCAGGGAAGACTCGTTGAGCAAGTGCCCGACAAACTCAAACTGAAAAGCGATCCTAATTCCGATTTTTCCGAAAACGAGATCCCATATCCACTTCCACTCGGTTGGAAATGGAAACGGCTAGGCGCAATCTCAGAATTTGTCGGAGGAAGCCAACCTCCCAAGTCTAAATTCATCTACGAACCGAAAGATGGATACACTCGATTTATTCAAATCCGCGACTTCAAATCAGATTCCAATCTGACCTTCATTCCGTCCAATCTTGCCAATCGTCCCTTCAATGCCGACGATGTGATGATCGGCCGATATGGACCGCCGGTCTTCCAGATCCTCAGAGGCTTGTCGGGTACATACAATGTCGCTCTGATGAAGGCGATTCCTGACAAAGATCTGATCACAAAAGATTTCCTTTTCTATCTTCTTCAGGAGCCAAGAATCCAAGATCGAGTGATCGCTGATTCTGAGCGGACCGCAGGCCAGACCGGTATTCGGAAACCATTGCTTGAGGCTTTCGTTGTTGGCGTCCCACCTCTCGCCGAACAACGGCGGATCGTGGCCAAAGTGGATGAACTGATGGCCTTGGTGGACGCGTTGGAAACCCAGCTCGCCACCGCCCGCACCTCCGCCACACATCTTCTCGAAGCCGTCGTGGCTGAATTGAGTTCGCTTTGAGACGAAGCGCTATTGCCAGAATATGAACCCACTTCTGAAAGCGTTGGTAGAAGGCCTTGAGCGTGAGGAACGAGATGCAGTTGCTAGGCGGGTCGAACTAATGAAATCAGAGCTGTCGTATCTTCAGGAGGCCAAGCCGGAGGAGATTGGATACGCAAAAAAGCGAGGCTGGACAGCAAACAAGCTTCAGGTTGTGTTTTGTTTAAATAGCTTCTATCAGCGTATTGTTACGCCACTTTGGGCTTCGGCTCAAACCCCTTCCGCTATCGACTCAAGAATTCCGATCCGATACGGAAAGTCGATTGTCTTCGATGACAAGAGGAACGCAGCGGTCAATAAGATGGGAATGAGATTCCTCAAGTTGTGCGAAAATTTTCAGATCACCCAAAGGATGCTTGAGGCGCAGAGGACGAGCGACCTTATATGGATAATCAATAAACCAACCGTTGACTTAGATGAAGAGCGAGAAACAGAATGATGAAGCGTGGATTGCTTTGATCACGAGCACGGTGAAAACTTTCTGCCGTGATTACAAGGTGGTCTACGCTGTAAAAGCTAGGGAACGAGCGGCCTCTTTTGAAATTGGTTGTCTTCACATGCTTTTGAATAACTACGAAGAGGTGGGAACGTTGCGGCCCGAGAATCTAAATGAGAAAGGTGAATTCCGATATCTCACGTCACCAAATGGGAATCCTGACAACTTTTCGTGGATGCGATTGACGCTTGGCGGAGTGGATTTTCAGATTCGCCAACAGGTTCGGGTGAAATCCCATTGGCATTCCGACATCGCTTTCTGCCCGGACATTGTTGTTTTGAAGCCGAATACAGAGGTCGAAGATGGATTCGATCCTGACTATGCCAGCGGAAAGAGAAAGTTCTTTGTGGTTTCGAGTGAGCAAGTCGTAACAGCCCACGAATGCAAGTCACTTAGTCCATTTCCTGAACTCTTGGTGGCATTCACAGGAATGTTTCAAGCAGCACATAAATGGTTCGAACCTAATTCCACCAAAGACTATACTCACTTTGCAGGTGATCATCCCGCTCCGTGTCTCTTTATCGGCGGAGACTCCCGGCCAATTCAACGGAGGATGATAACGGCTCTGGAGGTAGTCTTTCCGATAAACATTGTTTCCGGACTACACTGGAGCCGTTTTAAAATGTCTAGGGAGAACGGGGAAGCTAAATACCTTGCTGACGCTTTGTTTGCTCCGCCTGAGGACATTTCAAACCAACATGCTGGAGTCGTTAGGCGTTTACGCCGGAAAGGTCGAAGGGCAATAGAACCACAGTAGATCCCGCAATATTCGTCAATCGAACCACTCACTTTCAACATGCCCATCCAACACGCCATCTGGAAAGTCGGGACCAAGCCCGAACCGCTGACCGTTTCAAAACTCGCGACCGAGAAGCACTTGGAGGACATGATCGTCGAATGTCCCGCGATCCTCTCCGGGGAATGGATGTTGATCGGGCGGCAGGAGAAAACCCAGTTTGGAGGAATCATCGACCTGTTGGCCATCGCACCTGACGGATCGCTGGTTCTGGTAGAGCTCAAGCGGGACAAGACACCCCGTGAGATCGTCGCGCAGTCGCTGGATTACGCCTCATGGGTGGAGGGACTCGCCGCCGAAAAGATCTCGCAGATTTACGAACGTTTCTCCAACGGAGGAAATCTGGACGAGGCGTTCAAAGCGCACTTCGGCACGGAACTGGACGAGGAGTCGCTCAACCAGTCACACCAGATCATCATCGTGGCATCGGAACTGGACGCCGCCACCGAGCGCATCATCGGCTACTTGAATGCCCGCGATCTGGCGATCAACGCGATCTTTTTCCAAGTGTTCGAGCACGGCGCGGACAAGCTACTCAGCCGCGCATGGCTCATCGATCCCGGCGAAACGCAGGCAAACGTCGTCACCGCGACCAAAACCAAGGGCGAGAAGGAACCCTGGAATGGCGAGTTCTACGTCTCCTTCGGCGACTCGACCTCCCGCTCGTGGGAGGATGCGATGAAATATGGATTCATCAGTGGCGGCGGAGGAACCTGGTATAGCCAGACTCTCAAGATGCTCTCGCCCGGTGACCGGGTGTGGGTGAAGATCCCCAAGACCGGCTACGTCGGCGTGGGCGTCGTGACCGAAGCCGTCCAGAGTGTGAATGACTTCACCGTCACCACCCCGGACGGCGAGGAGCGCCCCGCCATGGAAGTGCTGGCGCATCGCGATCTCTACAAGCTCCACGCCGATGACCCCGAAAAGGCGGAGTATTTCGTCAAAGTGGATTGGCTCGATAAAGTGCCGGCAGCTCAAGCCATCAACGAGGTAGGACTGTTCGGAAATCAGAATACTGTCTGCCAACCGACGGCCCAGAAGTGGCGCTACACCGTGGACAAACTGAAAACGCGGTTCCCGCATTGGGATGCTGAGGACCGGAGGCTCAGAAACCTTCCCTTCGTGTCGCTTCCGTGAAACAGTCCGCCTGTCCATGAACTCCGAATTTCTTAAGTCCTTGATCGAATGCGGCGAACTGGACCGTGTCGAGATGACCCGTTCCACGACAGACCTGGACAAATTCCGGGAAGCGATCTGTTCGTTTTCCAACGACATGCCGGGACGGGGCGAGCCCGGCTACCTGCTCATCGGCATCGATGAAAGAGACGCGTCATTCCGGCTTCCCGTCACGGACCAGTTGCTCCAGCAGTTTGCCGCCTACCGCTCCGATGGTCAGATCATGCCCATGCCGGTCTTGAACGTATCGAAAGTGCCACACCCCGGAGGAAACGGAGATGTCCTCGTGGTGGAGGTGCGGCCGCAGGATATGCCTCCTGTCCGCTACAAGGGACGAGTCCATATCCGGGTGGGACCACGCAAAGACACGGCCAGCGAGGCGGAAGAACGGGTGCTCATGGAGCGGCGCACCTCGAATTTCCCGACCTTCGACGCCACCCCGTGCCCGGAAGGAGATCTGAAGCGGCTGGATTTGGAAACGTTCCGCCAAACCTACCGCCCCGAAGCGGTGGCGGCGGAGGTCATTGCGGATAATCACCGGACTTTGGAAGAACAACTGGCGGCCCTGCGGTTTTACAACTTGAGACGCAACTGTCCTACGAACGCCGGGATGCTGGTGTTCGCCTATGACCCACTGGATCTTTTTCCCGGTGCGAAGATTCAGTTTGTGCAATACGATGGCCCCGGTTTGGCTGACGAGGTAGTCGCTGAAAAATCCTTCACGGGGAGCCTGATCACGGTGCTTTCGGAAATGGACAGTTTCCTCAAGGGCCGCTTCACGCAAAAGCCCGTCGCGGTATCGGAACTGCGCGAAAAGGCGGTTTTCGATTATCCGACGGAGGCGGTTCGGGAGCTTCTCATGAACTCAGTCCTGCACCGAGACTACCAATCGACAAGTCCGGTGAGATTTTATCAATTTAGTGACCGGATAGAAATTCAGAATCCCGGCGGTTTGTATGGTGATGCCTCGCCGGAAAATTTCCCGCGTGTGAACGCCTACCGGAACCCTATCATCGCGGAGGCGATGCATGTGCTGGGATACGTGAATCGCTTCGGCCGTGGCATCGCCCGAGCGAGGCGGGCGATGGAAGAGAACGGCAGTCCGGAGCCGTCATTTCAATTCGAAATCAATCATTTCCTGGCGAAGATCCCCAAGCACCCGCAGCGATGAAAACTCTGGCATTTTTCAACAACTAGGGAGGCGTGGGGAAAACCACGTTGATCTATCACCTCGCGTGGATGTTCGCCGATATGGGCAAGAATGTGCTGGTGGCGGATCTCGATCCGCAGGCGAACGTGACCTCGATGTTTCTTTCGGAATCCGAGTTGGAGAAACTCTGGGATCCAGACTTTGATAGCAAACAAAGCATCATGGCCTCAATCAGCCCGCTGATCCGGGGATTGGGAGACATCGGGCCAGCCCCCGTGCAGTCCATCACCAGCAGGTTGCGATTGATTCCGGGAGATCTGAACCTTTCCAGTTTCGAATCCAAGCTGTCGGAGTCGTGGATCAAGTGCCTGGACCGTGACGAAGCGGCCTTCCGGGTGACGAGTGCGTTCCACCGTCTCACTCGAACGGCTGCCGCGGATTTTGGTGCGGATATCATCCTGATCGATGTCGGCCCGAACTTTGGAGCGATCAATCGTTCCGCACTCATTTCCGCAGATGCGGTGGTGGTACCACTCGCACCCGATCTGTTTTCCATCCAAGGGCTACGGAACCTCGGGCCGACCTTGAGGCGGTGGCGAGAAGAATGGGGCGAGCGAAGACTGAAGAATCCAGAGCCGTCACTCGATCTTCCGGTGGGGAGCATGACTCCACTGGGATACGTCGTGCTTCAGTTTGGAATCAGAGACAGCCGTCCGGTGAAGGCATACGACAAATGGTCGCAGAGAATTCCAGAGACGTTCAATACCTCAGTGATTGGTGGAACTAATCAATTGCCTCTCGATTATGGTCTTGATGGACATTGTCTGGGGCTTCTGAAGCATTATAGAAGTCTAATGCCGATGGCGATGGAGGCGAGAAAGCCGATTTTTCACCTGAAAGCGGCAGATGGAGCGATCGGTGCGCACAACGCGAGCGTTAAGGATTGCGAGAGCGATTTCCGGTCTTTGGCCGAAGCCATTCTCGAAAAACTCCGAACGGCCAAGCCGGTCTGAAATTTCGGTCGATGGATCGGTTGTGGCATGCATTGAATTCAACCTCTTGCCATGCCCATCCAACACGCCATCTGGAAAGTCGGGTCCAAGCCCGAACCGCTGACCGTTTCAAAACTCGCGACAGAGAAGCACTTGGAGGACATGATCGTGGAATGTCCCGCGACCCTCTCCGGGGAGTGGATGTTGATCGGGAGGCAGGAGAAAACCCAGTTTGGAGGAATCATCGACCTGTTGGCCATCGCGCCTGACGGGCCGCTGGTTCTGGTAGAGCTCACGACCCCGGACGGAGAATAGCGCCCCGCCATGGAAGTGCTTGAGCATCGGGATCTTTACAAGCTCACTGCCGATGATCCGGACAAGGCGGAGTATTTCGTAAAAGTGGACTGGCTCGACAAAGTGCCGGCAGCGCAAGCGATCAACGAGGTCGGACTCTTCGGGAATCAGAACACCGTCTGCCAACCCACCGCTCAGAAGTGGCGCTACACCGTGGACAAGCTGAAAACGCGGTTCCCGAATAGGGATGCTGACAAGGCCCGCCCATCAATGATCGGATAAAAAAGGTTTACAAAATTGGTAAACGAAACGAGTTTGTCTCCGACCCTCCATGGAAGTCACCTACCGCACTTCGAAGCTCCGCAAGCTTGCTGAGAACAAGAAGTCCCTGATTTCCGAGCTGGGTCCTGACTGCGCTAAAAGGTTCGAGCGGAGGATTTCCGAGTTTTTCGCGGCGGAGTGTCTGGAAGATTTGAGACATCTTCCCGGCCCCCGCATCCACGAACTGAAGGCGGACCGCAAAGGCCAGTTTTCAGCGGATTTGAAACATCCGCTGCGGCTGATCTTCGTTCCCACCAACCTACCCGAGCCGCGCAAGACGGACGGAGGCTGGGACTGGTCGGGAATCACCGTCATTGAAATCCTAGAGATCACCGATACCCATGAGTAAGCAACCCACATCCCCCGCCTACGCCACGCCTCCGGGAGAGACGCTCCTGGAGACGATCCAAGCACTGTGCATGAGCCAGGTGGAGCTGGAAAGTCGCACCGGCATCAACAAGAAGACCATCAACCGCATCATCAAGGGCAAGGAACCGATCACCCAGAAGACGGCTCTGGCCTTCGAGAAGGTGCTGAAAGTGCCCGCCCATTTCTGGCTGAACATGGACAACCGCTACCGCCAGCACCTCGCCCGGCTGGCGGAGGCGGAGACGATGAGCCAACATGCCGAGTGGGCGAAGAATTTCCCCTATGCCCGGTTCGTGAAACTCGGATTCGTATCCCCAGCCACCACGGCGGGGGCGAAGGTGGCTTGCTTGCTCGAATACTTCGGCGTCTCGCAGCCCAAAGGCTGGCAGGAAATGTATGCGGGGATGGAACTGGAGCTTTCCTACCGCATGTCCCCTAAAGCGGCGGAGAAACTCGGTGCTTTGTCCGGTTGGCTGCGTCAGGGAGAAATCCAAGCGGATGCCGTGGCGTGCGCGGACTTCGACGAGGCGAGGTTTCTCCAAGCGCTGGAAACCATCCGCGGTTTCACGACGCAGGAACCCAAGGTGTTTGTGCCGAAGATGAAGCAGCTCTGCGCGGATGCGGGAGTGGTCTATCTGCTCGTCCCGGAATTGCCCGGCCTCGGCATCAGCGGAGTGATGCGCTGGTATCGCGGCAAGCCGGTGATCCAGCAATCGCTGCTTTTCAAATCAAACGACCACTTCTGGTTCACGTTCTTCCATGAGGCAAAGCACGTGCTGCAGAAACGCAAGAAGGACATTTTCCTCGAAGGCGTGAACGCGGAGCACGAGGACCAGCAACGCGAGAAAGAGGCGAACAACTTCGCCGGAAACCACCTGATCCCGGACGCGGAGTGGGAACACTTCGCCACCGAAGAAACGGAGCGGGAATCGGCCGAGATCAAGGCATTCGCCAATCGGATCCGCATCCACCCCGGCATCGTGGTGGGAAGGATGATGCGTGAGAAGCTGTTGGACTACTCGCATCCCGCAAGACTCTTGATCGCCAAGTTTGTGTGGGCTTGAAATCGATCGCGCAAACTACTTTCTGGAAACTGCCATGAATCCCACTCAAGCCGTTTGCAACTATGCACTGCTCCGTTTCCTGCCCTATCCGGAAACCGGAGAGTTCGTGAATGTGGGAGTGGTGGTGAATTGTCTCCAGCCGTGCTTCCTGAATTTCCGTGTGGAGGAGAAGATGACTGCTCGGGTGAAGGCGTTGTTTCCCCAACAAAACGAGAAGAAGTTCGAAGCAGCGCAAGCGGCGATGCGGGAAGAGCTGGGCCGGGTAGCGGCCATGGTGGCTGAAGCGAGAGATCCGAAGAGCTGCAAGATCGCTTTCAATGAAGTGGTGCGCCCGAGGGAATCGTTGCTGCGTTTCGGCGAGGCACGCACGATCACCAGCTCGGACGTGGAGAATCTGGCGGATGATCTTTTCAACCGCTATGTCCGCATGGAAGTGGCGGAGCCGCGGGCGGCAACTTGAACATCGAACATCGAACGCCCAACATCGAACGTCGAAGTGAAGAGGGAAGTGCCGAGAGATCAGAGATCTGGTGGCGGAGGCGGGGATGTAGCGGTGTGTCTGCGATAGAGAGCTTCACAGGAAGAATCCAGGCCCTCCAACTTCGATTGTCGCTGGTTTCGAAGGGAAGAGGAACCTCCGGCGGGAGAAGGTGAAGTGCGACGCTCATAGAGACGCCGCTACAGCATGGCGGGAATTCAAGGGGAGGCGCGGGTGGCGACAATTTACTGTCTGGTCATTCGATGGCTGAGGGTTTAGCACTGTGGGAACTCTCCAAACTGATGAAGGCTTTCGAAACCGGGATCATCGTCGTCTTTCTGCTGGGATGTGCGAATCCCGGAGTTTGCGAGGTGCTTGTCGCGGGGCCTGAGGATGTGGAGGCAGTGGGTCCCGTCATCGAAGGCAAAGTGATTCGTGGAAAAGGCCCGGCTGAGGTGGCGACGAAAGAGCAGGAGGTGGAGATCCGCAGGCTGATCGAGCAACTGGCGTTTGTTCCGTTTCCCATGCCGCAGGGGCCACCGGCTCCAAAACCGGTTCCAGAAGAGGTTCCCGAGAGCACCGCTGACGATCCATTTGCCGATCCATCTTATGCCCCTCCACCGGGTCCCGATCCATTTGCGATGGAAGAAGAGCCGCCGGAGATCGCCAAAGCAAATGTCAGGATGGCGACGGCCTGCCGCGAGGCTTTCAAGCAACTGACGGCTTACAAGGGGCTGGCGCTTCCCCTCATGGTGGATCAGCTCGACGACGAGCGTCCGTCGATGGATTTCCATGGTCACTGGAAACGCCGTGACGTGGGAGCCGCCTGTTATTGGAACATCCGCTATCAGCTCGAAGATCACCCGGGGGACTACTCATCCTACGGCTACGCGAGAAAGGGGCGGGATGGGGAAAGTCACGTGAAGCCGTATTATGAGAGTCCGGGGCAGCTTCCCCCCAAAGGCCTGAAAACGTGGCTGATGGAAAATGCAGCGCTTTCCTACACGGAGAAACAACTCAAATGCCTACGATGGGCGCTGGAGGAGGAGAAGAAGATCGGTGCCAGCGATGCGGACAGTTATTTCAGCAATATCCTGCCACTGGAGATCCGGATTTTGCAGCGGAGAGGTCAGCTCGGAGAGGACGTGCGGGTGGAGTTGGAACGGCTTGTGAAAATCCGGACGAATAAAGACGTGGGGGGGATTCCGCCGGAGTTGTTGCCGCCGCCCGTGAAGGAGAGTATCAAAGAGGGTGTCCCGGGAGATTGAATGGGGGCTGGAGGAGACGGCCCGTTGAACATCGAACATCGAACGCCCAACATTGAACGTCGAAGGATAGAGTGGAAACGAGGGGAGCCGAATCAAGGGGTGAGGTGGGTGGCGGCTTTTTCGGAGCCGTCCATGAGGAAAGGGACGGATTCGTGGGCGTGGACGATTTTCCATGCCCGGTCGGTTTTGGTGAGAGCGAGGGTGAGGCGATACCAGATGTCGGCGGCGGTGCCATCGGTCCTAGTGCCGGTGAGGTGGATGAGGCCGTGGGCGCAGGCGCAGGAGCCGCCGCCGGTGATGTGAAGCTGGTGGAGAGTGTGGCTGAGGGGACCCTCAAACGTGGCGAACCAGCCGCGGAGGTTTTTCTCCAGCGGTTCGTCGGCGACGAGCGGCGGGGCGATGAAGAAGTTCACAGCGTTGTCCGCGAAATATCCGTCGGTGGCGGCGACGTCCTTGCGCCCGATGGCGGCGGCCCATGCGCAGAGGGTGGCTTTGATTTCCGAGTGATCGACGGACTCCGCGGTGTCCGAGCCGAAATAGACGTCGACGTGCCGGACCTTTCCCGAGGCGATGGTGAAGACCTCGACATTGTGGAAGCGGGAGCCGTCGGTGGCGGTGCCGTGATAGCGGGCGATGGCCTGGTCTCCGTCCACGAGGATGGGCTGGAGTTCGAACTTTTCGATGTGCGCGCTATTGGGCCAGCAGCGTTCGAAATAGGCTTCGCGGCTGATGTTGTCATCCACCGGGCTGGAGAACGTGAAGTCCGGTGCGAGGGCGGCCTCGATGAGCTCGCGGTCGCTGGTTTCGTAGGCGGTGAAGCACTGGCGGATGAGATCGGCGATGGGGTTACTCATGAAGGAGAGGATCGCCTGGAATGAGGAAGTTGCTAGTTTTCAGTGTTGAGGAAAGAAGAAGCAGTGGGCGGTGGGCAGTGGCGGTGGGCGCAGTCAGAAAGGGGAGGAAGAAGTGCGGAGAATGGACCTCGAACGCAGAAGTGAAGAGATCTGCCTCTTTCCATCAACCATCCACCTTCAACGATCAAACTGTTCTTCCTCCGCGGCCCTTTGCGACCTTTGCGCCTTTGCGGTGAAATCTCTTCGAACATCGAACATCGAACGCCCAACATCGAACATCGAAGTGAAGAGGGAAAGAGGCTCCGTCAGAGGTTAACCCCGGCGAGTTTGTCGGGGTTGCGGACGATGTAGACGGCTTTCACTTTCCCGTTTTCGAGGGCGAGGGTCATGGCGTTGGCATTGCCATCGCTGCCACGGGTGAGGACGCCGGGGGAGCCATTGATGCGGACGAAATGCAGGGGTGCCGGGCCATCGGTCTGGAAGCGGCGCAGGCCGATGAACATGCGGGCAATGCGGTCCGGGCCCTGGATGGGCAGCAGCGCGGCGCGGACTTTGCCGCCGCCGTCACTGTAGAGCACGGCATCGTCGGTGAGGAGCGCGAGGAGATCCGCGAGTTCTCCGGTCTGGGTGGCTTGGAAGAACTCGCGCACCAGCCGCTCGGCTTCCTCGGTGGCGGTGGGGGAGCGCTCGGTGGCACGGCCGAGCCGGGTTTTTCCGCGCGAGACCATCTGCCGGCAGCTTGCTTCCGATTTGCCGACGATCACGGCGATGGTTTCGTAATCGTGGCCGAAGGCTTCCCGCAGCAGGAACACGGCGCGCTCGACCGGGGAGAGTTCTTCCAACAGGAGCATGAAGGCCATGCCCAGTGAATCGGCGAGGGCGGCCTCGGCAAAGGGATCGCCGGATGCCTCGCCGAGAATGGGCTCCGGCAGCCAGACACCGACGTATTCCTCACGCTGGCGGCGGGCGAGCCGGAGCTGGTCGATGCACAGGCGGGTGATGGTGGTGGTGAGCCACGCCTGTGGCTCAAGGATGTCGGAGCGATCTTCGCGATGCCAGCGCAGCATGGTTTCCTGCACCATGTCCTCCGCCTCGGTCACGCGGCCGAGCATGCGGTAGGCGATGTGAAAGAGCAGGCGGCGGTGGATCTCGGGATCGCTCATGGAAGGGTGGGGTCAGGCGGCGGGCTCGACCGGCAGGCGGAAGCCGACGCCGAAGCGATTCCATGCGTTGATGGTGGCAATGGCGAGGGAGATTTGGGTGACCTGTTCGTCGGTGAAGTGGGCACGGATGCCGGCGAAGTCCTCATCGCTGACGTGGCCGCCGGGCAGCCGGGTGAGCTTTTCCGTCCAATCGATTACGGCGCGTTCCGCAGGGGTGTAGAGGTGGGCGACCTCGCGCCATGTGGGCAACAGGTGAAGCCGCTGGGGGCTGACCCCGGCTTTCACGGCGTCATTGAAATGCATGTTCATGCAGTAGGCGCAGCCGTTGATCTGGGAAGCGCGGAGCTTGATGAAGTCGAGCTGGACGGAGTCGATGCCTGCGGCGCGGACGGTTTGTTCGAGGGCCAACATGGCCTTCATGACTTCCGGTGCGGCTTTCCAATGTTCGAGGCGGGGTTTGGTGGTGTCGGTGGTTTCCATACACCCGGGATGACGCGCGGGGAGGTGGGTTTGTGACAAGGGAGGTGAAAATTTTTGAAATCGGTGGAGGGGGGGATGGAAGAGGTTGATGGTTGAGAGTTGATAGTTGATGGAAAGATAAGATACGGGCGCAGTCAGAACAGAGGCAAACGCGGGGCATCGACTGGACGGAGACCTTGCAGGCGCACTGTGGCGGGACGCCGCGGCCACGTGGGAGAAGAGGATGGTTGATGGAAAGAGAAGAGGGGGATTCTAGCGGCGGGAATAGCGGCGGGCTTGTGCCTGAATGGCGGACGAGGGGATGCCGAAGTGGGTGGCGATGGCTTGGACGCGCTTGCGTAGGGAGCCGTGGGAGTCCGAGGATTGGTCGGGCTCGGTGAGAACCCAGCCGAGGAAGGCATCCAGCCGGTAGCCGGCGGCCATGGCATAACGGGCGCCTGCGATATCGGCGCGCAGTTCCTTGGCCGGGGTGGTGACCGAGGCGTCTCCCAGATCCTCCAGGAGGTGGGCGTATTCATGGCCGAAGAGAAACGCCCAAGTATTGGGCGGGACCTGGCGGGCGGCTTCCGGATGGACGTAGATGGTGCAGTTTCCCAAACCGCCACCGATGCTGACCAAGGGGCCCGGATTCTTTCCGGGTGAGAGGTGCCAGCCGATTTTGCGCCCGCTGGCCTTCGCCACCTCGCCCGCGACGGCGCGGAGTTCGGAAAAACCCGAGGGAGGCCGGTAGCGTGGATCCGGGCGACCGCCTGGCATGGCGCGGGTGCGGGATGCGTCCGCATTCGCAGCTGTTCCCGATGTGCCGCGTGGGGATGGAGGGCGGGCGATGGAAGAGCCCGGCCTGGCTTGGCCGCTGCAGGAAGTGCTGATCGCGAGCGCGATGGCGGCGAGCGCCGGCAGCAGGGGATAGGGGTGATGGAGCATTCTTGGCCGACACAGGAACCCGGGATTGGCCGGTGTGCAAGGGAACTTTGCTGTGGGGAGGAGTTGATGGTTGATGGGAAGAAAAGAGGGAAATGCGGGGCATGGACTGGACGAGGGCCACGCGTGCGCTCTGCGGCGAGACGCCACAGCCACGTGGGGGAAGTGGATGGCTGGAGGCAATGGAGGAAGAAATCGCCTCCGGTGGGAGAGGGGGGAGTGCGACGGTCGTAGACGCGCCGCTACAAGGAGAAGGCCGGTTAGTGGCTCCAGCCGGGGGCGATCAGGCGTGCGATGCAGGCGACGGGTGCTCGGCCGGGCCCGAGGGGTTTCCAAGTCATTTCGACGGTGACGGGAGTCCGCAGGCCATCGGTTAGCGGGGTGAGTTGGGCGGCTACGGTTGCTTCGGCGGTGACGACGATGGGTTGCGGATCGTCGCGGTGTTCGATTTCGAATTGACCGGTTCCCGCAGGCAGGCCGGGGATTTTCTGTTCGTCGGCTGCTTTTGAAACGAAGACGCGCAGCGTCTGCGGGGCGGTGGGGCGGCGTTCGGTGAATTCGCTCCAGTCGATGGTGCCGTAGGCGGTGAGGCTTTCCCAATCGACGGCGAACCGTTGGCCGTCCCAGACCACGGCGACGGGGTAGCGGGGGCCGGAAAAGGGCTCTACCTGAAACAGCACCGCGGGTGTGCCGCCGAGTTCGGTGACGCGTCCGGGTGATACGCGGCCGAGTGTCTGATAGGGGTGGTTGCGTATGTCGTGATAGTCCTCCATCAGGGGCCGGACGCGCGCGGGGTCGCGGACGAGGAGGGATTTGGAAGCAGTGTCGGGCGCTTCGAAGTATTTTTCCAAAGCGGCGAGGGCAGGCGCTTCCATGGGGACGGGCGGTGCGGTGACGGTGGGCGAGGTGGCTGCCGGTGGTGGCTTCCGGTTGCGGTGGATCATTCCCTCGCCGATGGTGAGAACGAGCGCGATGATCAGGGCGATCAGGATGAGCGCCGCGGTGATCCAGATTTCGAGACGCCGTGGCTTGCGGGTGGATCCGCCATCTGGATTTCCCGCGTCCATGCGTCAGCGCCTTCTGCGGGCGAGGCTGATGACCGCGCCTGCGAGGGCAAGCATGGCGGCGGACGGTTCTGGAACGAGATCCCAGCCGATCGAATCGAATGCGGTGAGGTCGAGCTCGGTCGGAGTGTTAGCCTGGCCCGCCGGATTGGCGGTGGGATCCATGATGCCGAGGCCGAGGTTGTCCTTCCAGTGGCTGGCCTGTCTGCCGTCGCCGCCGTTCTCCAGAGAGCCGGTGGAAAACGCGCCGAGTGAGGTGACTCCTCCGTCGATCGAGAAATACGAGGCGTCGCCGACTCCGAGATCCAAGGTGCCGGGCGCGCTGTAACGGAATAGGTCCAGCGTGGTGAAGACCGCGTAGGGGTCGATGTCCGCGGGATTGGTGATGAAATAATCGACGTCATCCACGCCGCTGACGAAGCCGAGCGCATGGCCCATTTCATGGATCGTCACGCCGACGAAATCCTGCAGCCCGGCGCCGATTCCATTGGAGGGATCGAAGTCCCAGGCAAACGACGAGCTAAAACTGATGGCGGCATCGACGTAGGTGGAGTTTCCGGGATCCCATCCGAGGGCGCGCGCGTTCGCGCTGGTGAGTGCGAGAAACTGGTTGTTGGTGGAGACGTTTCCCAGATAGGCGTCGGCCAGATCATCGTTGTCGAGGCTGACCAGGGCGCTGCCGCCTTCCGTGTTCTGCTGCGTCAGGAAACTCAGATTGCCGAGGGCTGATAGGGATGGAAAACTGGAGACCGCGAGAAAGTCATTCGAAGATTTCGCATCGAAGGCAAGCGCGCCCATCACGTCGGACACCGCGAAGCCGAGGGAACTCGATCCGGTGCTGCCAAGGATGCCGGGGCCGAGGACGGAGAAGTCCACGTTGATGTTCACCGTGACACTGTCCGCGAGTTTGGACTGCCAATAGTTCGCCGCAAGCTGGAAACCGGCGAGCGCGCCCGGGTCGATTCCGCCCGGGGCGTTGAGGTTGATATTGAGCGCGTGCGACGGCACAAGGCACGCAAGATGGACTCCTGCGGCGAGGAAAACTTTCTTCATCGGTGCGGGTGAAAGGGTTGCCGCCGATGATCCACGCGCTGTCCTATCAATCCAGAAGATATTTGGACGCCTGTTCCACGTCCTTGTCGCCGCGGCCGGAGAGATTAGCGATGAGGATGCACTCCTTTGGCAAGCTGCCGGCGATTTTGGAAACGTAGGCCATCGCGTGGGCGCTCTCGAGCGCCGGGATGATGCCCTCGCTGTGGGCGAGTTCCTTGAAAGCGGCGAGCGCTTCGGCGTCCGTGGCGTAGGTGTATTCGACACGGCCGATGTCCTGAAGATACGCATGCTCGGGGCCGACGGCCGCGTAGTCGAGCCCGGCGGAAACGGAGTGAGTGAGTTCGATCTGGCCGTCCGCATTGGCGAGCAACCAGGTTTTCGTCCCTTGCAGTACGCCGAGTTTTCCGCCTTGGAAGCGCGCGGCATGGCGCTCCGGGATGATGCCATCGCCACCGGCTTCCACGCCGACCATGCGGACGTCCGCGTCATTCAAAAACGGATGGAACAAGCCGATCGCATTCGAACCACCGCCGACGCAGGCGACGAACAAATCCGGCAGGCGTCCTTCCTTTTCCAAAATCTGCTGGCGTGCCTCCAGACCGATCACGCGGTGGAAATCCCGGACGATCATCGGAAACGGATGCGAGCCAAGCGCCGAGCCGAGAATGTAGTGCGTGGTATCCACCGATGCGACCCAATCGCGCATCGCTTCGTTCACCGCTTCCTTGAGAGTGGCCTGGCCTGCCGTCACGGAGCGGACTTCCGCACCCATCAGGCGCATGCGGGCGACGTTGAGCGCCTGCCGCTCCATGTCCACCTTGCCCATGTAAACGACGCACTCCATGCCGAAGCGCGCGCACACGGTGGCGGTGGCCACGCCGTGCTGGCCGGCTCCGGTTTCCGCGATGATGCGCTTTTTCCCGAGGCGCTTCGCGAGCAGGATCTGGCCGATCGCGTTGTTGATCTTGTGGGCTCCAGTGTGGAGCAGGTCCTCGCGCTTCAGGTAGATTTTCGCGCCGCCGAGCAGTTCGGTCCAGCGCTCTGCGAAGTAGAGTGGGGTCGGGCGGCCGACGTAGTTGGTGAGCAGGTCGTCGAGTTCCGCTTGGAACGCCGGGTCCGCCTTGGCGGCGGCGTATGCGGTGGCGAGCTCCTGTAACGGAGCCATCAGGGTTTCCGGAACGAACATGCCGCCGAACTGGCCGAAGTGGCCGGTGGCGTCTGGAGTTACGGGCATTGCGGAAGTTTCGGTAGCCATGGGACGGCGGGAGTCTCCTTTGGGAAACGCCGGGTTTCAAGGGGAGAATGGCGAAATGCGGAGCTCCCGCTCACAGCTTCACCCGCACGACGGCTGACAGGCCGGGGCGCATGGCGGTTTTGAAATCGTGGATGGAGTCCGGATCGAAAGTGATTTTCACCGGCACGCGCTGGACCACTTTGGTGAAATTTCCCGTCGCGTTGTCCGGCGGCAGCAGGGCGAACTGCGCTCCGGTGGAGGGCGCGATGCTGTCCACCCTGCCGCTGAAGTGTCTGCCGCCCAACGCATCGATGGTGATGTCCACCGATTGGCCGACGCACATTTTTTCCAGTTGGGTTTCCTTGAAATTGGCGACGATCCAGTTGTCATCGCCCACCAGAGCGAAGAGCGGCTGGCCCACTTGCACGCGGTTGCCAGCCTCGGCGTTGCGGTTGCCGATCCGTCCGGAAACGGGGGCGGTCACTTCGGTTAGCTGACGCAGGCGGCGCGCTTCGAGGATGCTTGCCTGGCGGGCGTCGATGTCGGCCTTCGCGGAGGCGATTTCCGCCTGGGCGACGGCGATGGCCGATGCCGCAGTCTCCTTGCCGGCGCGGGCGGAGGCGAGTTGTGCCTCGCTGCCGGCGAGCGTGGCTTCCGCTCCGGTCACGGCGCTGCGGGCCTGGTCGATGTCCGCCTTGGCCACGGCACTCGTTTGCACTAACGATTCGTTTCTCTCCAAAGTGAGTCGGAAAAGCGCCAGCACGGATTCATGCTGTTGGATATCGGCGTTGGCCACGGCGACCACTGCGTCGGCCTGGAGTTCGGCGGATTTGGCTTGGGTGACTTTTGCCTCGGCTTCGGTCATCCGCGCCTTCGCTTGTTCCAGCGCGGCGACGGATTGTTTTTCCATGATTTCGAATTCGAGCGGATCGATTCTCGCCAGCAGATCGCCGGCCCGCACCTCCTGGTTGTCCTGCGCGTCCACTTCCAACAGATTTCCCGCCACGCCGACGCCGATGCGGTGGATGTGGCCGGTGATGAAGGCGTCGTCGGTTTTTTCGGTGGAGAGGCTGAGGCGGATGGCGTGGACGGCCCAGACGCCGCCGGCAAGGACGACGAGGGTGATGATGATCCAGCGCAAGGGGCTCCGGGATTTATTCCCGGGTTTGGCGGATGATGGAGTTTCGGACATGACGAGTGTGGTTGGAAATTTCAATGGGCGGCGGCAGCGGCGGCATCCGCCTGTTGGCCGGGTTTTCCTCCGAGGAAGAACAGCAGCGGAAGTGATAGAATGAAAAGCAGAGCGACGGCGACGAAGAGATCCTCATACGCCAGCAGCGTGGCCTGGCCCTCGACGATGCGGTCGACCAGCGACAACGCGCGATGGCTCGCGGTCACCGGATCGGCTCCCGCGCCGGTGAACATTTCCGTCAGCGAGTGGAGCCGCTCGGTGAAGGCCGGCCGGAAATCCGAAATGTTCTCCACCAGCACTGCGCGGTGCTGGGCCTCGCGGCGCGCCAGCACGGTGGTGATCACCGCGATGCCGATGCTGCTGCCGAGCTGACGGCTCAGGCTGTAGATTCCCGCGCCGGCGGCGATGTCCTTTTTCGGCAACGGTCCGAGCGTGGCGATGCTCAGCGGCATGAACATCATGACACTGCCGACGGCGCGGTAAACAAGCGGCCAGAAAATCTGGTCCGCACTGGTCCCGGGGTTCAGGTTCATCAGGCCGAATCCCGTCAGGCTTGTTAGTAAAGCGCCGGCGGTAATCAGCAACCGCGGCGGGACCCGGTTTCCGATCCTGCCGAAAACCATCATGGTCACCGCCGAGACGATTGCGCCGGGCACCAGCAGCAGGCCGCTTTGCAAGGCCGTGTAATGCAGATAGCTCTGCACAAAGACCGGAATCGCGAACATCACGCCGTAGATGCCCATGCCCAGGATGACCGAGTAAAGCGAGCCGCCGATCATCGACGGATGCCGCAACACCCGCAGGTCCACCGCCGGATGGGGCGTGCTCAGCTCACGCCATATAAAGAGGGCGATGCCCACCACGGCGAGCACTGAGGTGGTCATGATCAGGTCCGAGTCGAACCACCCTTCCTGCTGACCCTCCTCCAGCATGATTTGAAAACACGCGAGACCCACCGCCAGCAGACCGATCCCCGTCCAGTCCACCTTGCCCGTGCGGTTCAGCGACTTGCTGTCATCCCTCGGCATGAAAATCCAGGCCATCAGCACGGCTGCGATTCCGATCGGGAGATTGATGAAAAAGATCCACCGCCATCCGAGATTGTCCGTGAGCCAACCACCGAGCACCGGGCTGATCGTGGGCCCCACGATGATGCCCATTCCGAACACCGACTGTGCCAGCGCCCGCTCGCTGCTAGGGAATGCCTCGAACACGATCGCCTGTGCCTTTGCCAGCAGTCCACCACCCGCCAAACCTTGCAGCACCCGGGCGAGAATCAACATCATGAGGTTCGTCGCCAGTCCGCAAAGCAGCGAGGCCAGCACGAAACCGATCAGCGAAAAGACGAAGTAATTCTTTTTCCCGAAACGATAGCCCAGCCACGCGGAAAGCGGGATGACCACCACGTTCGCACACGCGTAGCTTGTCGAAATCCAGCCAGCCTCGGACAACGTCGCACCCAGATTGCCGCGGATGTCGGTGAGTGCGACGTTGGTGATCACCGTGTCGATTACTTCCAGAATCGCTCCCAGCGACGCCGTCAGCGAGATCACCCACTTGAGCATTCCCTTCTCCAACAGCCGCGCCGCAATGGGCGAGAGGAAAGCCGGATCTGAGCCATAGAGTGCGGATTCCGAGCTGCTCATTTGGAGGTCCGCTTCGGCCGTCTGACCAGGATTCCGTGGAGAATCAGATCGATGCTGGCGTTCAGATATTTCTCGGGCGGGTATCCCATCACGCCCGACTTCTCCGCCCGCAACGCTCCCACGAAAGTCATCGCCACCAGTTGATCCACCACCATCGCCGGGTCCACCTCCTGACGGATCAAGCCCTTGCTCCGGGCCTCCCGCAGACGGTTCGCCAGCCTTTCCTTCCACGGATGGAAGATACGGGCGAGGATCGCGGATTCATGTTCGCCGAGCCGGTGGGACTCTCCCACCAGCACGCGCATCAGCGCGATGTTCCGGCGCTTGCGTTCGAAATCCTCCGTCGCGAAGGCCCTCACGGCCTCCTCCAACTTTACGGCCTTGCCTTCCGGTTCGTTTGCATCGCCCGCCAGCGTGGGAAGAAAAGCCCGCTCCAAAACGGCGGCCAGCAATCCCTGCTTGGTTTGGAAATTTCTGAAAAGCGTCACCTCGTTCACCCCCGCTTCTTTCGCGATTTCCCGCGTGGTCGCCTTGCTGATGCCCTCGCGGGCGAAAACCACCACCGCCGCATCGAGCAGACGCTCGGCGGCAGTGCCGGGTGGGGATTGGGAAGAAGTGTTCATGAGTGATGCAAGCAACTACTTGCATGCGTCGTGCCTGAAGGCCCGTCCCGCAACAAAAAAATCCGGAGCGGCTCGCTTTTTTCGCAGCAGGCCCGGCGCGGCATACCCGCCAGCGGTTGAAAAGCGCGGTCGGACGACGGGTGTATTTGCCGTCAGCGACCGTCGCGCAGGCGGTGGAGGGAGGAGTGGTTAGCCCGGCCGGGCGGCTCTCACAAAAATATATATTTTCCTTCTTGTAAGTTTACAGGGGAAGATCATTTGTCATGTGTTTTAGATAGAAAACACACAAGTGAAAACATACCAATCCTTCGTTAGGGTTTTGTTCGCGACAGTCGGCCGTCTGGTCGGCTTTTTATTTGGTCACATCTCATGGTCCGCACCGCCTTGGCTGGCGTGGTGTTTCCGGAAGGTGTGGGCATTTTTCTCCTGCCTGAAAGCTCACCCCAGAGCGACGGCGGTCACGGTTTCCACCATCGCCGTCCTGGCGATCGGCGGTTGGCAGTATTGGGCTTGGTGGCAGTCGCACCGTCCGCGGGAATTCGCCTACAATCCGGTGCGGAAGGTGGCGATGACAATTTCGCAAGGCCCCGGTGCGGTTTCTCCCGGAGCGCCGGACAAGGATTTGAAGCCTTCGCCCATGACGATCTCTTTCGCAGGTGCGCCGGTCGCGCCGCTGGAGAAAATCGGCAAGGAGGCAGGGTATGCGGTGAACATGGATCCCGCGCTGCTGGGGAAATGGACATGGCGGGACGGCTCCACGCTTGAATTCCAGCCGGAAAACCACTGGCCGCCGGAAACGAAACTGATCGTGAACCTGAATCCATCGTTGCTGGCGAAGGACCTGAAGCTCGACAAGGATTCGGTGACGGTCACCACGCCGCCACTGGTGGCGGAGTGGCGCGATTTCTCCTTTTACAACAGCCCGAAAGATCCGTCGGTTTTCCAAGTGGTCGCGGAGCTGAGACTCAGCCATCCGGTCGCACTCGATATCCTCCAACAGAAAATCCGGATGGAAGTCGTCGGAGGCACGCCGGTGTTCACACCGGGGTCGCCGTTGTTCAACGTGACGGCCGATCCGTTGTCCGCTCGGCGGTATTTCGTCCGCAGCCGTCAGATCGTGATTCCGGCGAAGGAGGATTGGGTGAAGCTTATCCTACCTGCGGGAATTTCCTCCGACCTTGCCGGCGCTCCGCTCGCCAAGGACAACGAAGCGAAAACCCGCGTGCCGGACAAATACAGCGGCTTGAAAATTACCAACGCCCAAACCCGGATGATCCGCACCGACGAGGGAGAACCGCAGCAGTTTGTTTTCATTTCCACCAATATCGACATCGACAGCAACGAGATCGCCAGCCGCATCGGAATGTGGTGGCATGTGGATGGTTGGCATGACGACTATGGAAATCTGATCTTCGACAAACGGGTGGGCAGTGCCACGAAAGTTGCGCTGGTTCCAGTCGAGAGCGAAGCGGCGCTGGGCCAGGAACACGCGTTCCGGTTTGTCCAGGCGAGGACGGACGGGCAGTTGTTTCTGCGCATCGGCGAAGGGGTGAAATCACCGGGTGGTTTTGAAACCGACACACGATTTGAGAACACGCTGTCGGTACCCCAGTTTCCGAAGGAGACAAAATTGCTAGGGAAGGGCAACGTGCTCGCGCTCGACGGCGAGCGGAAACTCATCGTGCAGTCCCGTGCGATCGACCACCTCCGCATCACCTTGGGGCGCGTGCCGGTTTCGCAGTTCCAACATCTCGTTTCACTCACGGGCGGCAGTTCGTTTGATGATCCGAATTTCAGCTACGGGGATTTTTCCGAGAACAACATCGTCCACCGCTGGAGCAAGGTGGTGGAGGTGCCTCATGAAAACGATTGGCAGGCGGTGCAGACGATCGTCGATATTTCGGAAGCTCCTCCGCTGGCCGCCCCGGACCAGCTTCCCGGCGGGCGTGGGGTGTTTTTCGTGACCGTGGAGCCGGTGGAGGAAATCGATAGGACACCTCCGGCAAACGATGTCTATTCACGGATCGAGCCCGCCGGTGATTCGGGCGAAGGCGAACGGCGTTACGGATTCTGGTATCAGGAAGAGGATTTCCAACCAAGCGATGGCTGGCAGCGCGCGGAGGGAACGATTTCAAAACGCTTCATCATGGCCACCGATCTCGGGTTGCTGGTGAAGGCGGGTGCGGATGGTTCGCGCGATGTGTTTGTGATGGCTCTCGGCGCGGGGCAACCGGTGGCAGACGTGGAGGTGCAGGCGCTCGCTCGGAATGGCAGCGTGCTGGAGACGGTGAAAACGGATGCGGTGGGTCATGCGAAATTGCCGGCGTTCGATGGATTCAACGGTGACCGGCTGCCCGTCGCGGTGATGGCAAGCAAGGATGGCGACACTTCCTATCTGCCGTTCAACGAGCGCCAGCTCCCGGCGATGGATTATTCGCGCTTCGATATCGAGGGTGTGCTCGCATCGCGGATCAAGGCGATCGAAGCCTTCGTCTTCACCGAGCGCGGCGTCTATCGGCCGGGCGACACCGTGCACGCCGGTTTCATCACCCGCCGCCGCGATTGGCAGCCGGTGCTCGAAGGGCTGCCGCTTTCAATTTCCATCTACGATCCACGAGGGCGGGAGGTGGGAAATCAGAAGACGCGTCTGCCTTACGACGGCTTCTTCACGTGTGACTTCCCGCTTTCTGAAGCGGCGGCGCTGGGCCAGCACCAGATCACGGTGAACGTGCTGAACGCCGATGGTGAAGTGCTTTTCCGCCTCGGCCGCGCTGCGGTCAGGGTGGAGGAATTCACGCCCGACCGGATGAAGGTCGCGACGAAAATTGATCCGGCACCGCCTGCGGGTTGGCTGGATTGTAAGGCGACCGACGCTTCCGTTTCCGTGCAATCGTTGTTCGGCGAACCCGCGCCGGACCGGCGGGTGACGATGCAGTTGGATCTATCACCTGCGGATTTCGGATTTCCGGAATGGCCGGGCTTCTCGTTCTATGACCGCGCGGCGGAACAGTCCGCTTCGCGCGCCGGTCGCTCGATCACGCTGGGTGAAATGAAGACCGACGAGAAGGGAATCGCCACCTTCAAACTGCCACTCGATACCCTGAAAGACGCCTCCTTCCGGCTAGCCATTCTCACGGAAGCCTTCGAACGCGACGGTGGCCGCAGCGTGCGCAATGCGATGACCTGCCTCGTTTCGCCCTACGAATCGGTGATCGGTTGGAAAGCGGATGGCGATCTCGAAACCATCGCCAAGGACAGCGGCCGCTCGCTGAGTGTCATCGCTGTGGGACGCGATCTGAAACCGGTGGCTCTTGAAAACCTGCGCCGCCGAATCATCGAGATCCGCCAGCTTTCGGTCCTCACCAAGCTCGACAACGGCAACTACGCCCATGTTTCCACGACGAAGGAGCGCCAGATTTCCGAGGAACAGGCGGTTCTAACTACAGAACCGGCTGAATTCAAAATCCCCACCGACAAGGCCGGGAGGTTCCGCATGGAAATCATCGATACCGAAAACGTGGTTCATTGCGTCGTTCCTTTCCAGATCGTCGGCAAGGGCGACGAAAGCGCCACTCTGGAACGCGAGGCCGAGCTGCGGTTGCAACTTTCGAAAAACGAAGTGCTGCCCGGCGAGGAGATCGAGATTTTCCTAACTGCGCCTTATGCCGGTGCCGGGCTGGTGACCATCGAGCGCGAGAAAGTCATCAGCTCGCAGTGGTTCAAAACGGAAACGAAGGGGACCAGTGTCCATTTGAAAATTCCGGACGATGCCGAAGGAACCTACTACATCAACGCCGCGTTCGTGCGGTCCACATCCGCTTCGGAAGTTTTCCACAGTCCGTTGAGTTATGCCGCCGCGCCAGTGCGCGTGATTGCAGCGAAGAAAAAACTGGCGTTCAAACTGGACACTCCGCGCGAAGTGCGGCCCGGCACGGAAGCCCGTTTCGGCATCACCTCGGACAAGCCCGCGCGGCTGGTCGTCTATGCGGTGGACGAAGGCATCCATCAGATCACCGGCTACAAGCTGCCGCAACCGCTCGATTTTTTCCTCCGCAAGCAGGCGCTCGAAGTGAGGACGCAGCAATGGCTGGATCTGTTATTGCCGGAATACCGTTTTCTCAAAGCGGCTCCTGCGTTCGGTGGTGATGGAGATGAGGATATGGCGCTTTCCCTTCACCTCAATCCCTTCAAACGCCGCCAGGAACCGCCGGTCGTGTTCTGGTCCGGCATCATCGAAGCAGGTCCGCAGCGCAAGGAGGTGACGTGGAACGTGCCGGATTATTTCAACGGAAACCTGCGTGTGATGGCGGTCGGTTGTCAGGCGGGAGGCATCGGTGCGGCTGAATCGGCGACCTTGGTGAAAGCTCCTATCATCCTGCAGCCGAACGCGCCGTTGTTTGTCACGCCGGGTGACGAGTTCGAAGTCTCGGTGTCGGTTTTCAATCACCTCGCGGCAACGGGTGTCACGCCGTTCCAGCTCAAGGCTGGTTCCTCGGCGCATCTCGAAGCGGTGGGCGAGTCCTCAATTTCCCTGCCTCTCGAGAACGGCAGGGAAGGCATCGCCCGTTTCCGTTTCCGCGCGAAGGACCAACTCGGCGGTGCCGACCTGCGCTTCGAAGCCAGCGGCGGTGGTGAAACCGTGAAGCGATCCACCACCCTCAGCGTGCGTCCAGCCACCCACCATCTAACGAGCGTGGTGACCGGCTGGTTCCGCACCGGCTCGACCGAAGAGAAGGTGAAACGCACGCTCTATCCGCAGTTCCGTCACACCGAAGCCACCGCCAGCATTGTGCCACTTGGCCTGGCGCGGGGATTGGAAGCCTATGTCCGCGAGTATCCGTATGGCTGTTCCGAGCAAATCACCAGCCGCGCGATGGTGAAACTCATCGCCGCGACCGAAGCGGATTTCGGACTCTCTCAGAAAGATGCGGCGGACGCGCTGCGCTCGGCGATCAGCCAGCTTGCCTCACGGCAGCGCGCCGACGGCGGATTCGGTTATTGGTATTCCGGGGGCTCCGCGGACTTTGAGTTCCATTCGCTCTATGTCCTGCATTTCCTCAGCGAAGCGAAACTGCTGGGGCATGCTGTGCCGGAGGAACTGATGCAAGGAGCGCTGAAATACGCGTCCCGCACCGCCCGCGCCGGGCTGCGGAGCATGGACGATGCCGACACTCAGGCCTACGCGATCTATCTACTCGCCCGCAACGGAACCAATCCCGCGCCGCAGTTGCTCAACCTGCGCGACACCCTCACTTCACGTTACAAGGGCAAATGGGAAGGAAGCACCGGCGCCGCTTGGATGGCGGCGTCCTACATGCTTCTGAAACAGGACGGCGAGGCTGACAAACTGTTGGACGCCTGTCTGAAAGCCCGCGCGGCGACGAAAGCGCCAACGAAGGAACTCCGTTCTTACAGCCGGACTCCGATGATCGAGGACGTGGAGATTTTCTACATCCAGTGCCGTCATTTCCCGAACCGTGCGAAGAAATTCGGCATCGAGGCGCTGGAGCCGATCATGAAACCACTGCGAGACCAGAGTTTCAACACGCTCTCCTGTTCCTACATGACGCTCGCACTGAAAGCCTACAGCGACCTTGCACGGAGCACCGGAGTGGAAGTCTCGATCCTCGGCATGGTGAACGGCAAGCCCTCGCCGCTCGCCGGACCATCGCAGGGAATCATCCGCTCGGAGTTCGGGCCGACCACCAGCTCGCTTCGCTTCGAGCGCAAGCAGAAGGGCAGCGGGGACATCGGCGCTTTCTATCAAGTCGTCGAGCAGGGCTATGATTCCGGCAAACCCACCGGCCCGGAACGCAGCGGATTGGAGATCTCGCGCGAGCTGGTTCCTCTCCACAGGGACGAGCCGCTGCGTCCCGGCGATCCGGTGGACGTAGTGCTCCGGGTGCGCAATGTTTCCGGGAAAAATCTGTCGAACCTGGCGGTCGTGGACCTGCTGCCCGCCGGATTCGAAGTGCTGGCGGGAGATTTGAAATCGGGAGCGAACACGGTGGCGGGAACGGAGTTCGCCGAGTTGCGCGAGGACCGCACCTTGTTTTTCCTAGGCATCGCCGCGAACGCCGAGTGGTCGGTGAAATACCGGATGAAAGCGGTTTGCGCGGGCTCGTTCGCCGTGCCGACGGCGTTGGTGGAGGACATGTATGATCGCGGGCTGCATGGAGTTTCCACACCGGGCCGCATTGAAATCGCACCGGCGAAATGAGCGTCAAAGGTAAAGTAAGCTTGCGACGGTTGCTCGTCACCGGCGGCGGATTCCTGCTGGTCTTGTCCGCCATCTGGTTCCTGCTGCCGCGCCCGGAATTGGACCGGCCGGGCGCGGGTTGGTCGCGCAAGGTGACGGACCGGCACGGAGTCCTGCTCCATCTGTCCACCGCTGTTGACGGCCGCTACCGCTTGTGGACTTCGCTGAAAGACGTGAGTCCGGAATGGATCGAAGCGACGCTGGCGAAGGAAGATAGATGGTTTCGCTGGCACCCGGGATTCAATCCGTTCGCCCTGATCCGTGCCGCCTGGGGTTCCGCCGCGGGTCATCCGGCGGGCGGGGCCTCGACTCTGACGATGCAGGTGGCGCGGCTGCGCTGGGATTTGGAAACCCGCACCATTGCGGGGAAACTCCAACAAATTTTCCGGGCAATCCAACTGGAACGGCATTACTCGAAAGACGAGATCCTTGAAGCCTATTTCAACCACGCGCCTTATGGCGGAAACGTCGAAGGCGCGGGAGCCGCCGCCCTGTTATGGTGCGGTCGTGATGCCTCGCAGGTCACGCGGCGGGAAGCGATCGCGCTGAGTGTCATTCCGCAAAGTCCTGCCACGCGGCATCCTGGATTTCCACGCGATGCAGGACGGATTGCTGCGGCGCAGAGTCGTCTTTCCGAAATGTTGGAGGACGAATCCACCTTACGGGGCGACCCGTTGTCCGCTTCGTTCACCTTGCTGCCGCCCGGTCCTCCGCCGCATGAGGCTCCGCATTTCTGTCGTTGGCTGATGCGGACCACGTCTGCGAATGTTGTCAGCAGCACGCTGGATCTCGGGTTCCAACAGGAAATTGAGCGTGGCATCGAGGCCCATCTCCAGCGTACCCGCGAGCGGGGGATTTCCAATGCGTGCGCCATCCTCGTCCATGCGCCGTCGCGGGAGGTTCTGGCTTACGTCGGTTCCGCGGGTTATGCGGATCGGGGGATTCTCGGCATGGTGGATGGCTTGCGGGCGCTGCGTTCGCCGGGCTCCGCAGTGAAGCCCTTCGTTTACGGGCTGGCGATGGATCAGGGTTTGATTCATCCGCACTCTTTACTAACGGACGGGAAGATGGTTTTCCACGATTACAATCCGGAGAACTTCGAGGGAGAGTTCATGGGGCCGGTCCATGCGAATGAAGCGCTCGTGCGGAGCCGCAACATTCCGGCTGTGGCGCTCTCCAACCGGCTGGGCAATGGCGGGCTCTATCAATTGCTGCGCAGCGGTGGTGTCGATCTCCCGAAACCCGCCGGCTATTATGGCCTCGCGTTGACGCTGGGCGGATTCGGGATTTCCCCGGTGCAGCTCGCAAGTCTCTACGCCGGGCTCGCCGACGATGGTTTGTCGCGGCCCTTGGTGTTTTCGGAAACTACTGCTGCGGCTTTTTCCAAAACACCGATGCTTTCTCCGCAGGCACGTTTTCTGGTGCTCGACATGCTGAGGGGCGGTGAGGACCTCGGTGTTGAATACGGGTTCGCCCGCACCGATCCCGCAGTGGCTTGGAAAACGGGAACATCCCACGGCTTCCGCGATGCGTGGGCAGTCGGCGTGCGTGGGGATTACGTGCTCGTCGTCTGGCTGGGAAATTTCAACGGCCGTGGCAACAACGCGTTGGTCGCGCGCCGTTGTGCCGCGCCGCTGCTGTTCGATCTGTTTGCCCGGCTTCATCTTCCGGACAAGGCTGTCGTTCCGCCGCCGGAAGGTGTCCGCCGTGTGGAGCTTTGTGCGGCATCAGGTGACCTTCCGGGACCGTGGTGTTCGCAGACCACCAGCGGTTGGTTCATTCCCGGGATCTCTCCGATTTCAATGTGCGCGCTTCATCGTGAGATTCTCGTCGACGGACGGACTAACAAACGTGTCGCCCGTGACGACGGCCGGCCGGATCTTCGGCGGGAAGTCTGTGAGTTCTGGCCGCCGGACCTGCTGGATCTTTTCCGCGAGGCCGGTCTGCCTAGACGATCTCCGCCGGATCCGGAAAACGGCACTGACACTCTGGAAGGCATGGACCACGGTGAGGCTCCGAAGGTGATTTCGCCCCTGGCCGGCCGCTCCTATCAGATCGATGGCTCCGGAAATGAGACGGGAATTCCACTCAAGGCCGAAGCGGCGCCGGGAGTCGGAAAACTTTACTGGTTTTGCGGTGAAGCTTTTCTGGGAACAAGTGCTCCGGAGAATGTCCTCGCGTGGAAACCTGTGTCAGGAAACCATCTACTGCGTGTGGTGGATGATCACGGACGCTCCGCCGAGGCCAGCGTTAGGGTGGGGAAAAACTAACTCAAGGCAGCTTCCATGCGCCGCGGTATTTTTCATATTCGGCTTTCGGCAGAAGGACGTAAAGCGGGCGCTTGGCGGGATCGATCTGGGAAATGACCCAGCGGAGTTTTCCTTCATCCATCGTGGTGCAGCCTGCGGTTGGCTTGGAGCCGCCGCCGCGCCAGATGTGGAAGAAGATGGACGACCCGGCATTGGGGACGACTTTCGGCGCGGCGTTGTGCGCGATGAAGAGTTTGAGCGCGTGGGCCGGGTCGTTCTGTTTCATCTGCTGCTTTTTCTCCCACCCGGTGGTGGGGTCGTGGTCGAGCTGGACGTTTTGATTGTATTTCGGTGAGGCAGGATCCTCGACCCACAGGTCGCGCGGCGTGACCTGGTGATAGAATTGTTTCGGATTCTTTTTGATGGAGCTGTCGTTGCCCCATGCGCCGCCGATGGAGAACACTCCAGCGGGCGAACGCCAGTCGCCTTCCTTTTTCGTGGTGGCACCGGAGGGAACCGGATTCAGGCCGAGTCCCCAGACGAGCCCGCTTTTGCCAAGCCGGGCTTTCCATGCAGGTGCGGCGGGTTTCCAGGAACCGCCGGATTTTTCGTAGAGGGAGAGGG
>JBDSNC010000256.1:0-31053 GCA_039915545.1 Luteolibacter sp. | reverse complement strand
TTCAGCGGCGGCTGTGGCCTGTTCTTCTGCCAGCCGTTTGGCCGCGGCGGTGGAACGCTCTTCTTCCTCGGCCCGCTGTTTGGCCAAAGCGAGCGCCCGGGCATTCTCTTCCGCAAGTAATTTGGCGGCCGCTTCGGAATGGGCAGTGGCCTCCAGACGGGCCTTTTCCGCAGCCCGGGCATCCTCCTCAGCTTTGGTTCGGATCAGAGCGGCCTCGTGTTCCGCCTCTTCTCGCGCCTTGGCCCGGATGGCTGCCATTTCCTGTTCGGAATTCCGGCGCTCTTGTTCGATGGTGGCCTTGAGTTCCTCCTGGGCTTTCGCGCGCATCGCGGCAACTTCGGAAGCCGCCTCCTGGCGCGCTTTCTCGGCTGCGATCTGTGCTGCGGCTGCTTGTTCAGCGGCGGCGAGGGCTTGTTCCTCGGCCAACCGTTTGGCCGCAGCGGTGGAACGTTCTTCCTCCTCGGTCCGCTGTTTGGCCAAAGCGAACGCCCGGGCATTCTCATCGGCGCGCAATTTGGCGGCAGCTTCGGCTTCGGCGGCGGCCTCCTCCGTTTTGGCGAGGATCAGAGCGGCCTGAAACTCCGCCTCCTTGCGGGCGGTATCCGCCGCAGCTTCCGCCTCCTCGCGGGCCTTGGCCCGGACCGCCGCCATTTCCTGTTCGGTTTTCCGGCGTGCTTCTTCGAGAGCAGCCTCAAGTTCCTCCTGAGCTTTCGCACGGATGGCGGCCACCTCGGTCGTCGCTTCCTGGCGCGCCTGTTCGATCAATGTCCTCGCGCTTTCCTCAGCCTCTGCGAATAGGGAAGCAGCCTTCGCTTCCGCCGCCGCCTGTTCCCCGGCGATCCGTTTTGCGGCGGCGGTAGCCCGCTCTTCCTGCTCCGTTTGTTGTCGGGCGAGTGCCGATGTCTTGGATTCTTCATCCGCGCGGGCTTTTGCAGCCGCCCCGGTCTTCGCTACCTCTTCCGCAACTTCTGCCCGCTCGTTAGACGCCCCGGAGTTGAAGTCCGGGCGGCGGTCATTCAGCGCCACCCTGTCAGCAGGAAATGTGACGGCGGGTGGCGGGGTGATCCTGGCGTCCTTTTGGGCCAACTGCTGATAGAGTTTGTTCGTGAGATTCTCGCCTTGGACCTGCTTGAGTTCGGAGAGCAAGATGGACGGGGTCGAAAAAGGGGCACCGAAGTCCAACGTCGGGTCGCTGTGGGCCCATGGAAAGATCCCGAGTGGTGGGCGGATTTTCAGGAAATTTCCCCATAGGGATTCTGCGTCGTCCGTCCAGAGGAGGAAGTGTTCGAGGTCCGGGTTGATCAGGTTCGGATCGGCATCGAGGGCCGCGCCGTAAAAGCGTGCCGATTCAAGAACCATGCCGTGGTGCAGGAGGGCGTTGGCCACCGCCATGTTTTGCGCGGCCTTCCCGCGGTTTTGTTCGAAGACTGCGGTGAGCAGGCGGATGGCTCTCCGGGGGTGCTCCCGGGCAAGGACACGGGCGGCAAATGCGATGTCGAGGTCGGTGCTCGGGATGGGATCAGCCTCCCAGATCAGGACGGCGGCCTCCCCGTAGGCACCATGATCGTGGAGCAATTGAGCCAATGTCTGGCGGGTATCCCAATCGCCTGGATTTTCCGCCAGCTTCCCGCGCAGTGCCTCGGTGGTGGCGAGGAGCCTGTGGCGGGAGTCTGCCAAAAGCGACATGCGGTCGGCCCCGGTGGCGGAGGATTCCGCTTTGACCTGATTGAGCCTGGGGACGGCGATGGGGGTGGTGTGCCGGCTGACGTCGCGGGTGAGTTCGAGGGCTTCCATCGAATCGCGCGTCATCCATGGCAGTTCGTGGAGTTGTGAGCGGCGGCCCTTGAAATCCCCCCATAACAATTGTTCGTCGTCCGCCCAGATGAAGAAGTGTTCGAACTCCGGATTCACGAGCTCCGGATCAATTTCAAGCGCCGCGCCGTAGAAGCGGGCCGATTGAAGAACCATGCCGTGGTGCAGGAGCGCGTTGGCCATGCCCACGTTTTGCGCCGCCTTGCCACGATTGTTTTCGAGAACCGCCGTGAGCAGGCGGATCGCCTTGCCGGGTTGGTCCTTCGCAAGAATGCGGGCAGCCGATGCGAGGTCCAGGGCAGTGCTCGGAATGCGCTCCGCCTCCCATATCAGCGCGGAGGCATTGTCGAGATCCCCCTGATCGTAAAGCAGGGAAGCGATCTGCAGCCGTGTATTCCAATCCGCAGGATCTGCCTCCAATCTCTCGCGTAGAGATTCTTCCGGGGGGAGGTTTGATTCGGGAATCACGGTGAAAGTGGGCGCCTGAGGGTTTGCTTAAAACAACATCCGTAGTAACCACCGGTTTCTCAAGCCTGATAGTCCGGGAAAGGGGCGGGCCCGATGGGATCCACCCCTTCCCATGCGAGTCAGGAGATCTTCGCCAGGACCGGAGCGAGCGGCGCTTCGAGCGGAGTGCCGCGCGTCACCTCGCCCAGCAGGCGGCCGGCGGTGGCGATGTGCGGGCGGTACCATTCATCGCCCTTGTTTTTCACGATGTTTCCGAAAGCCCCGAGCGCCTGCATCAGGCGTTGGGCGGCGCATTCGTGGAAAAGGGTTTCCAGCGGGCGCTCGTCGGCGATGTCCTCCCACAGCGTGAGGAGCTGCTCGCGCTCGGCGGCCGAGTGGTCCAGATAGGGATCGAAAACGAGCGACGCGAGGTCGTATTCCTGGCGGCCGCGGCGGAGGCCCTGGAAGTCGATGAGCCAGACCTTGTCGTCCTTGATCATGAGGTTCTGCGATTGGAAATCACGGTGCACCAGGTGGCGGGCGACGGTGCCGAGGCGCTCCGACAGATCGATGAACGCCTGGTTTTTCCGCAGCGCGGCGGCATCCATGCCGAGGAATTCCTCCACCAGGTATTCGAAAAAATAGTTCTGCTCCCAGCGGTAGAGCGCCGCATCGAAGGGCGGCATCAGGTGGAAATCCTTCGCCGGCTTCGCGTAAAACAGCTTGTCCACCTGCTCGAAAGCCAGGCGGTAATACGGCAGCCGCTCGGCGAAGGGCTGGTCCTTCAGCGACAGCAGATCCACCCCGCCCAGATCCTCCACCAGCGCCACCCGGTATCTCGACCGGTCGTGGATGATTTCCGGCACCCGGAGTTTCGCCTGTTTGAGAAACTGCGCCACCGGCACGAACTGCGAATTGTCCTCCCGCTCCTCGTTCCAATGCACGCCGATGAACGGCTCGTGGCCGGGGGTTTTCACACGGACGATCGTGCGCCCCGAGGCACCGCGTTTGATCGGCTCGAGGGTGATGCGCACGGTGGGGTCCACTCCGAGGAATTGGCGTACGGTGGAAAGGATCGCTTCGGTAGGCATGGGCGGCGCGATCTAGCGAGAAAAATGCCCGGTCTGCCAAGGGAAATCCGGCGTTTTCACTCGCTGTGGAAGTAATACAAAAGCACCAGCAGACCCACGCCCACCAGCCACAGCGCCCATAGATTGAAGACCACGTAGGGATAAATCATCAGCGTCCAGCCGATGGCACGTGGCTGCCACAGTCCCAGGCGCTTCCCGTAGGAATTCGCGCCCCAGCCGATCGTCCCGAAAATGAAACCCGCCAGCAGGATGTATCCGAGGTTTTCCACTTGCCGGACTACTACCGCATTTCACCGGAATTCCCAGCTCAACTTTTCCGGGCTTTAAACCTTTCTGAAATGAAACGCGCCCCTGAATCCCCTCCCCGTTCGTAGTCCAGCTCTTCAGGGCGTCTTCCCTCCGGCTCCCGAAAAAGCCCAAGCGCCAGACTCCATTCCCAAAACCCCGCGCAAGCCAGATCCAAACCCAATCCGCCCCCGATCCAAATCCCGTGCGAACGTGCCCCAAACACATTGCGAACTCCCTCCAAACCCCATGCGACCACCACCCAAACCCCATGCGACATCGATCCAAACCTCATGCGAATCCGCTCCCAACTCCCTGCGAATCATTCTCCGGTTTCATCCCGAAACGGGTCCAAGTGATAGTCGGCCGGACAAAACCCCGCGCCACCTCCCAAAACCCACCCGCAATCCGCTCAAGATCAATGATTTGCCAGATATTGCAGTTTGCGCCTTTTGTTATTTCCTCCCAGCTCGTCTCTGCCAAAGTGCGAAGGTTCGAAAAGAACCACTGCCAGACCATTACTCCCATCCACCATCCTCAAAACACCCGGCACTCTTCTCCCGCCGCCCATGTCCGCCATCTCCCTATTTGAAGAAAAACAGGTCCGCCGGGCCTGGAACGCCACCGAGGAAAAATGGCTTTTCGCCATTGTCGATGTGGTTGCCATTCTCACTGACCGCGTGGATCCACCTGCGTATTGGAGAAAGCTGAAGGAGCGGCTCAGAAAAGAGGGAAATGAAACCGTGACGAATTGTCACGGGTTGAAAATGACCGCTGCGGACGGCAAGAGCGCATAACCGACGTCGCCGATTCGGGAACGCAACGCCAAAGGTGTCCCTGAAAATCAAACCACTATTAACTTCACAATATCTGTTCGTTTGCCAGCCTCCTCCACATGAAAGCGACCCTTCTCAAGCGCCTGTTTTCCGCCGTACGGACGGGATCCGACGTGGATGTTGTGGCGGTTTGCGACCGGATTGTGGAGGACGAACGGCGTTTGGGGCACTCTAAACTGGCTGCGGAGTTGGAAAGTTCCCTGAAGGCGGGGAAGTCGCTAAGGCAGAATTCCAAAGGCCGAAATGCGAGCAGTTCGACCGTATTGAGTTCCTTGCCCTCCAGCAAGCGGGATTCGGCACCGTTGATACAGGTAATCGAGCACGAGGCGCTGCGTCACCACATGGTCTTACCGCTGGAGGTCGAGGCCAGATTTTCCCGAATCGAGAAGGAATTCGCGGCCCGTTCGCGGCTGGCGACCCACGGATTGAAAGCCCGGAAGCGAATTCTCCTCTACGGTCCACCGGGATGTGGCAAGAGCCTCGGGGCCGAAAGGCTGGCTTGGGCGACTGGACTGCCACTTCACAAGGTTCGCTTCGATACGCTCATATCTTCTTTCTTTGGAGAAACGGCAACCAACCTCGGTAAGGTTTTCGAAGCGGCAGAACAACAGCCATGCGCCTTGTTTCTCGACGAGTGTGACACAATTGCTAGATCCCGAGGCGAACGGAACGACGTCGGCGAAGTCTCGCGAGTGGTGAACATGCTACTCCAACTCTTAGAAGATTTCCGTGGTGATGGATTGGTGATCGCAGCGACCAATTTTCACGAATCCCTCGACAAGGCAATTTATCGTCGTTTTGACGAAGCTATCGAAATCCCCACACCGGGCATCACCGAGATCGGGAGATTGCTCAAAACGACGCTCGCCGCACTCAAGGTGGATCCTAAAGTGGATTTTGAGCATTTCGCCGCCAGCCTTGATGGTTTCAGCTTCAGCGAGGTGGAAAAAATCGCCCAAAACGCCGCCAAACACTGCATTTTGGACAACCGGAATTCCGTGAGGGAGGACGACCTCCAAATCGCCGCAACGGAGGTGAGGCGCTACACCTGACATGTCCATGCCAGAGAGCCAGTTTCCCCATCTCTCGTTGATCGAAACGAATCGGGGGCGCGCTGTCTTACAGCCCGGACCTAACTCTAATGCGGCGGTTACTCGAAACCGTGATAACCGCTCCCAGCACGCCACCGATCTCAAACAGAAGCTTCAGGGCTTTTCCGCGAATGCTAAACAAAGTATCGCAAATCGGGAAGAGGAGCATTTGCCAACCATCAGTGGCGGGGTGCCCTTCGTCCTCCAAATCCCCGATCAAGATGACTGCATCATCGACTTCATTGCTCGGAAACTGAACCTGGAAATTGTTGCAGAATATGAGGACGGATTCCTGATAGTTTCCACCCAGGATCTGGACCTCCAACACGTCCTCGATTTGGCTGATGGTTTCGCGCAGAAAGCTCACGGGTCTGGCAACATGGCCAGCATTCTAGATGTGGATGGAGATCATACCTCCGTCAACCGCATCCAGAGAATTCTCGGCGATGACCTCATGGCTCATTGGCCATTTCCAGCCGATCAGGCACTCACGCTGGACGTATCCATTGAGGTCGCTTCGTTCAATCCTCCCTCGAAGCCTTTGGGAATCTCCTCGCGAACCCATCCCGAAGTGAAGGCGAGAAAGCTGGCAGAGCATGAGGCGGCTCTGAATGCGTTTTATCAAGATTGGGATGACAAGCGCATCCAGCGGGAGAGTGAAATTGAGCGACTCGTCGCTCACTACGGAGGCGAAATTCTTCAGATCACCGAAGATGCGGCGGTCGAGTTTCCAGACAGTTTCGCGATGCGGATCCGGATGAGCGGGAAAGGGTTTTTCGATTTCATCACAAACTTCCCAAGCCTCTTCGAGGTCACGGTTCCGGATGAATTCAACCTTCCGGTTTCCGCCGAACCCAACGGTGAGGATAGGCCGGATAATTTTGAACTGCTTGCGCCGCCGATAGATGCCCCTCGACTCTGTGTGATCGACAGTGGCATTCAGGAAAACCATCGGTGGCTGTCGGCCGCGATTGATAGAGAACTTTCTAAGTGCTTCCTGCCGGACCGGTCGGATGACGATGTGGCCGACTATGTGCGGGGCGGAGGTCATGGAACCCGGGTGGCTGGGGCGTGTTTGTATCCCAATGCCGTTCCTTCTGCTGGGCCTCATCAAGCTCCGTTCTGGTTGCTCAATGCCCGGGTTCTGAATGACGACAACGACCTACCCAACAGGGTTTTTCCAGCGCAACTTCTCCAAACGATCGTCGAATATTATCTCACGCATTGCGGAGCTCGGATTTTCCAGCATTCAATTGGAGGAAACTGTGCGTGCCGAACGACACGCATGTCGATCTGGGCAGCGGCGATGGATTGGTTATCCTACCAGCACGATGTGCTCTTTGTTCAGGCTGTTGGCAATATCAACGGCAGAGGGGCGATCACGAACCCTGGTATTCTCGATCATTATGAGGCGGGAAGGAGATATCCCAGCTATTTGCAGCAAGCTTCCAGTCGAATCGCGAATCCTGCCCAGAGCTTGCAGGCCCTATCTGTAGGCTCCATTTCACGTGAGTATTTCGAAAACGGAGTTTGCCGTTCTCTCTCTCGGTCTCAAAGGCCATCCGCCTTCAGTCGTACTGGATTCGGACTCTGGGATAGCATCAAGCCCGAAGTCGTCGAGTTTGGTGGCGACTACGCGGCTGACACCGGCGATCCGCCGTCCCTCACCACACCTTCGGAAGTCTGCCCCGAAACAATCCGCTCGACCCGTCACGGAGGCCCAGCCTTCGGCAGCGACGCGGTCGGCACCTCTTTTGCGACTCCGAAAGTCGCCCACATCGCCGGCCGACTCGCGGCACTCTTCCCCGAGCAGTCTCCTCTCCTCTATCGCGCTCTGATTGTGAACTCGGCCCGCTGGCCAGTATGGGCGGAACAGGCTGCGGTTACGCACCGTCCCGCGATTGTCCGTTCTATCGGATTCGGCGTTCCAGATGTGGAACGTGCCACCGAAAATTCGGAGCATCGCGTGACCCTCATTACGCCGGACACCTACGAGTGTCATGCTCGTGAAGGATTTGTCTTCGGGGTTCCCATTCCCGAGTCCATGCGACGGCCGGGTGAGGATTTTGAAGTCCGGATTGAGGTAACCCTTTCTTATGCTGCCGAGCCAAGAAGAACCCGCAAGTCGCGACGGGGGTATTTGGGTGTGTGGCTCGATTGGGCGGCAAGTAAACGAGGGGAGGACTTTGATGTCTTTCGTTCACGTGTTCTTAAGGAATTCGACAGCGATGAAGATGATGCAAGTGATGGGAATTTTTCCTGGATGCTGGGAAATGCCACGGCTCGCAACGGACAGACTGATGGCGTTTGCCGGAAGAACGGCACGCTTCAGAAGGATTGGACGGTGGCCCGGAGTTACGAATTGCCGGAAATGTTTGGGATTATCGTGCGTGGGCATCAAGGTTGGAGCGCCAGTGAGCACGAAACTGCAAAATTTACTCTTGCTGTCTCGTTTGAGGCCCTTGGCGCGGAGGTTGAACTATACCAAGAGGTAAAAGCGTCTGTTGAAGCAGAAATTGAGGCGCGTGCGCGCCAACAGCAGGAGCTTGAAGTCGAATAGTCAGAAGCAAGCCACTGAATGGGGGCTGATTACTCCGGCTTACATTCTCATCACCGATGCAGCGCTTCCAGCACCGCCTCGGGATGGGCCTCGGCGACGCGGAGGAGGGCGCGGGCGGTTCCTTCGGGACGGCGGTGGCCTTGTTCCCAGTTCTGGAGGGTGCGAGGGCTGATGCCCATGAGGAAGGTTGGATTGATGATTTCCGATTGTTGATTTTGGATTTTTGGATGGAAGACGAAGAAGATTCTCTCTTTTCACGAAGGCGATTCCAGCGTAGGAAACTGCCATGAGCATCGACCAAATCGCCCCGGAAGCACTTCGCCTCCCGGCAAGGGAGCGGGCGCTGCTGGCTGCCTCGCTCTGGGAAAGCTTGGAGGATCCGAACGCACTTGCCGCGGACCGCAGCGATGAAGATGCACTGGCGCTGGCAATGGCGCGGGACGCTGAACTGGAATCCGGAGCGATAGCTCCGATTTCCCACAGTGACCTGATGACCCGTTTGAGAAAATGAGGATCGACTACCACCCCGCATTCGGGCTTTTGAGGAGATAGTCACACCAGCGTAGGACATGACCGCGAAAGACATCCTTGAAGAGATCCGGCCGCTGGGTAGGGACAGTTACAAGAAGGTGCTGTTGAACCACGGGGTGAAGGAGCCGTGCTTCGGGGTGAAGATCGAGGAATTGCAGAAGATCCGGAAGCGCGTCCGGGTGGATTACCGGCTCGCGCTGGAGCTCTACGACACCGGCGTTTACGACGCGATGTATCTGGCCGGGTTGATCGCCGACGACGCACGGATGACCCGCGGCGACCTGCAGCACTGGGTGACGAAAGCGGGTTGCGGCGCGCTCGTGGGATCGACCGTGCCGTGGGTCGCCGCCGGCAGCCCGCACGGCCACGGGATCGCGCTGGAGTGGATCGACTCGCCGGCGGAACTGGTGGCGGCGGCCGGTTGGGCGACGCTGGCCAGCCTGGTCTCCATCAAGGACGACGCGGAACTCGATGTCGCGGAGTTGAAAGCACTGCTCGAACGCGTGCGGCGGACCATCCATCAGTCGCCCGACAAGGTCCGCTATCAGATGAACGGATTCGTCATCGCCACCGGCTGCCACGTGAGCGCCCTGACCAACACCGCCCTGAAGTGCGGCGAGCAGATCGGCCCGGTGACCGTGGACGTGGGCAGGACCTCCAGCCAGGTCCCGTTCGCCCCGGATGCTATCCTGAAAGTCCGGGAACGCGGGACCATCGGCAGGAAACGCAAATCGGCGAAGTGCTGAGAGGCGACATCAGGACAAAGGGTCACGGACTGAGCAATCATCCTCTTGATCTGCGTCCATCTTCATCTGTGGCTGGTTTTATCCCTCGTGTCGGGACTCTGCCCATTCATAGGGAAACGGACTCTTGCAACGACCGTCGACGTTGTTAAAGTCCGGCATGGTCAGGCTCATGGACGTTCAGATGCAGGCTGCGGAACTCTCGCTGGAAGAGAAGGAGAGCTTGCTTGCGTTTCTGATTCATGAACTTCCATCGCCTCCATCCGGGGCAAATGATGATGAAGTTCTGCGCCGTGAGGAAGAAATGGATTCCGGCGCGGTAGAAGCGATTTCCCACGAGGAATTTCTCAGACAAGTGGGGCGCCGGCCGACGTGAGGAAGATTTTCTATAACCCCAAAGTCCCTGGGGAAGTCCGCGAACTTCTGGAATATTACGATGGGATTTCGCGTGAATTGGGAGATCGGTTTTGGTCGGAGCTATCCGCGGCCATCGATTATGCCGGCCGCCATCCGGGGAGACACCATTTCGACCCACTGGGTCTCGGCCTCAGGCGCAGCAATTTGAAGGATTTTCCGATTCACTTTTTGTTCAGGGTTTTTCCGGACCCTGTCCGGGTAACGATCGTCCGGCATGACCACCGCCGTCCATCGTTCGGAATGCGCAGGCAATGAACCATCCCGCGGGGACGTTCCTGGTGGGAACTCCGTTTCAGGGTTGTCGCGTCCGGGGAAATCCGTTTGCCTCGCCGCATGACCAAAAACCCACGCCCGCTGGTTTTCCTGACTGCCGCTCTTATCGGAACCCTCCACGCCGCGCCGCCGGTGAACGAGCTGGTTTCCGGCAGCATGAAGGAATTCATCGCCGACCACCAGATCTCCGGAGCGGTCACGCTGGTGGCCGACGGGGAGAAAATCCTCCACCTTTCCGCCGACGGAATGGCGGACATCGAGGCAGGGAAACCGATGGCGACCGACGCCGTTTTCTGGATCGCCTCGATGACCAAGCCGATCACCGCCACCGCCGTGATGATGATGGTGGAGGAGGGAAAAATTTCCGTGGACGATCCGGTTTCGAAATACCTGCCGGAGTTCACGGGCGACAAGGCGGGCATCACGATCAAGCAGTGCCTCACCCACAGCAGCGGCCTGAGCGATGTGACGGGCGAGGAAACCAAGGGCGTGACGACGCTGAAGGATCTGGTGCCGGTTTTCACCGCGAAGCCGCTGGTATTTCCGCCCGGCAGCAAGTGGCAGTATTGCCAGACCGGGATCAACACGGTGGCACGCATCGTGGAGGTGGTTTCCGGCAAGAGCTTTCCTGATTTCCTGCAGGAGCGCTTGTGCGGGCCGCTGGGGATGAAGGACACCACTTTCTATCCGGACGAAGCGGAGATCGCGCGCATCGCCAGCGCCTACAAGCGGACGGATGACGGGAAACTGGAAAAGGCGGCGATCACCTTCCTCGGCGGCAAATCCATCGCGGACAAGGATCGCTATCCGCTCGCCAACGGCGGCCTGTTCTCGACGGCGGAGGATTATCTGAAATTTTCCAAAATGATCCTCAACGGCGGCGAGTCCGGCGGGAAACGCTATCTGAAGGAGGAGACCGTGAAGCGGATGACCTCCGTGCAGAGCGGCGATCTCGTGGCCGGTTTCGTTCCCGGAAGTGCGTGGGGGCTCGGCTGGAGCATCGTCCGCGAGCCGCAGGGTGTGACGGCGGCGCTCTCACCCGGCACCTACGGCCACGGCGGACTCTTCGGCACCCAGGCGGCCATCGATCCGGTGAAAAAGCGGATCTACCTGTTATTCATCCAACGGGCGAACTTCGGCAACCAGGGAGGAGCCGACGGATCCGACATCCGCCGGGAGTTCCTGAATGCCGCCGCGCAATGAAAAGGAACCGCGGAGGCGCAAAGGTCGCGAAGGGACGCAAAGTGGAATTGCAAAGGATGCTATCAGCGCAGGCGATCGGCCGGAAATCTTCCGGCTTTTTCTCTCGAAAAATCTCTGTGATCCTTTGCGACCTTCGCGGCTTTGCGGTAAATCCAATTGGAACAGGCGGCGCCCGCTATCTATCATGAAACTCCTCCTCATCGGCCACGGCTACCTCGGGCAAGCGGTCACCCGCGAGTTCCGTGAAAACGGCTGGGACGTCAAGGCCACCTCGCTTTCCGGGAGCGATGGAACGATTTCCTGCGATGTGGGGAATCCGGAGTCCGTGGGAAATCTGCCGCAGGCGGATTTCATCGTCCACTGCGCCGCGTCCGGTCGCGGCGGAGCGGAGGCCTATCAGCGGGTGTATGTGGACGGTTGCCGGAATCTGGCGGAGAAATTTCCCGGAGTGCCGCTGCTTTTCACGTCGAGCACGTCGGTTTACGCACAGACGGATGGCAGCGTGGTGACGGAGGAAAGCCCCGCCATCCCGGACCGCGAGACGGGGAGCTTGTTGCTGGCCGCTGAAAAGGTGGTGCTCGACGCGGGGGGAACTGTCGCCCGGCTGTCCGGCATCTACGGCCCCGGCCGCAGTGTGATTCTGAAAAAATTCCTCAGCGGGGAAGCGGTCATCGAGGAGGACGGCCGGCGCTTCCTGAACCAGATCCACCGCGACGACGCGGCGCGGGCGATTTTCCATCTGGCGGCGTCAGGGGTGCGCGGGGAGATTTTCAACGTCAGCGATTCCACGCCGCTCAGCCAGCTTGCCTGCTATCAGGCGCTCGCGGAAATTTTCCAGAAACCGCTGCCGCCTTCCGGTCCCCGCGACCTGAACCGCAAGCGCGGTTGGACGCACAAGCAGGTTTCCAACGGGAAACTGCGGGCGATCGGCTGGGAGCCGGAGTTCCCGTCTTTTACCGCTGCCGTGAAGTCCATGGCCGCGACTCTCCATCAGGCCGATCCCTGATTCCGGTGGGCCCAATCCAAGCCCTTCCGTGATCCCGTAGTAGAGAATGCTTTACAATTTCAAAGTATCTGAATAACTACTTGCTTTTCAGGAGTTCTGGGAAAACCAAACCCGCCACTCCACCCCCTCCCCGGCACGCCCCCCCGGTTCGCCCGTGAGCTGCAATTTCAACATTGCCTGCCAATGAACCACCGCACCACCATTCTAACTATTTTCGTCCTTGCCTTGCTGGTTTCGACCTTCGTCCTGTTGCGGACACGAAACTTGTCTCCGAAGGAAAATGTCGTCGCCACTCACGGAACAGTAGAGCCCCCGGCTCCGGCCGTCCCCGTCCCGCCACCGGTGACACCTGCTCCCGCGACCAACCCGCAGGCGCAAGCCGTGGCTGAGGCTGAGGCTGCTGCCCCTGTCGGAAAATTCGTCCCCGGGCATTTTCCCGGTGTGAGCGTGAGCCACGAACCCGGCAGCCACCGCCCGACACCGCCGGATGGCACGCCGCGCACCGTGCCGAAGGAGCAGGAAATCATCCTGCCCGACGGCCGGCGGCTCATCGGAGTCACTATCGACGAAACCTGGCGAGTCCCTTTGCGACTGAAAACCCATCCCTGATTTCACCCACCCTCACCCCCTCGGAACATGAAAACGCTGCTTATTTTTCTTTTCGCCGCCGCCAACGCGTCCGCGATTCCCATTCAGGTGATTTACGGCGATGCCGCAAATACCGGCTTCTACGATCCCGCACCGCGCACCGCGCTGCCCACCAACCCGGGTACGACCCTCGGAGAACAGCGCAGGATCGCCTTTGAATTCGCGCTTTCCCGCTGGTCCTCGCAGATCGCCGGCACCATTCCCCTGAAAGTCAAAGCGGCTTGGAGCAGCACTTCGCCCGGCCCCTCCAGCATCACCCTGGCCAGCGCCTCGCCGGTGAATTTTTTCAAAAACGGCGTCGTTGTCAGTGGATTGCCCCGCAATAACACCTTTTATCCATCGGCTCTGGTCGATCAGGTCATGGGGCAGAATCTTGTCTTAAACGGCACCTCTGATGACATTTCCGTGGACTGCAATTCCTATCTGGATGAGATCACCACCGACGGTTATACATGGGACTACGGCCTCGATAACTCCGCGGGATCGGGCACTTCGTTCGTCGGCGTCACGCTCCATGAAATCGGTCATGGTCTGGGGTTCATTTCCTCCCTGAATCAAACGACGGGTAACTACAACCTCAGCTCTCCGTCCTCATGGGATGCCCTCATGACGGACTCCAGCGGCACTTTCCTCACCACGATGAGTGCCGCCAACCGGGTCCCCCTGACAATTAGCAACGCCCTCTACTCCGACGGCGCGACGATCCGGCTTTATAACCAAGGAAATCCTGCCCGCGTGAACGCTCCGGCCACGTTCGTTCCGGGATCCTCGCTGCACCATTTCGACGAGGTGGTTTACTCGGCCACCGGCAGCATCAACGAGTTGATGACGCCGATGGTTAGTTTCCCGACCCAGATGTTCGGGCCCCTGGTGACCAGCGCGTTGCGGGACATGGGATACACCTTGGCAGACACCCTGCCGCCCATCGCGGACATTGTCAGCCCGGTGCCGGGCCGTCCCTACACCAGCGCTGCCTTGACGAGCGCCGGGATCTTCGGGACCACCACCGACACCAGTGCGGCAGGCAGCAGCAATTCCGTCGGCCTGCTGCGCGTCCGCCTCGCCCTCTACAGCCATCCGCAGGGAAAATGGTACCGCTGGGAAACCACGCCTGGTTTCGACTCCCCCACCTTCCAATACGCCACCCACACGAAGAGCACGACCATTGAAAAACTGCTGCCGATCACGACCGGTTCGCACAAATGGACCAGCACCCTTCCCGCCGGTCTGCCGGATGGGAATTACGAGATCCACATCGAGTCGGTGGACCAGAACGATCAGGGCAGCGGGTTCATTTCCAGCGCGTTCACCATCGATAACGCAGCACCCTCGCTGACCGTCGAGCCGTGGCTCAATAACAGCACGATCCTCAATTTGAGCGCACTGGCGTTCCTCGCGCCGGACGCCGTGAGTGTCGGCTTCGAGCTGCGGCGCATTGATGGCGCGACCACCTGGTATTGGACTGGGACAAACTGGTCGAGCAGCCAGTTTTCCCTCACCACCACGCAAAGCGGCGGCCGCTGGTATTCAAACGCCGCACTGCCGGGGCGCAACAACTGGCCGCAAGGGCAGCCGATCGTGATCCGCGCGGTGGCGACGGACTCCGCCACCAACACCCAGGTATCCCAAATCACGGTGAACCGCAGCGCCGCGGACACCACCCTGCCGCTGGTTTCCGTGGATCAGCCGACGAATGGCCAGGTTCTGACCATCCCCGTGCTCCCTCCCGTGCAAGGTTACGCGCAGGATCCGGAGTCCGGAATCACGTCGATTTCCCTGACCCTCACCCGCTTCGTTCCCGGCGGTGGTCTGGAGTTCTGGAACGGGTCCGGCTGGGGCGCAAGTTCCGTGAACCTCCCGGTATCGCATGACAAGGGGAGCGGAATCTGGACCGCACCCTCCGGCTGGGCACTCCCCGGCGGCTCAAGCCTGCCGAACGGCGGCTATTCGATGCAGATTTCCGCCACCAATGGCGAATCGCCTGCCGGAAGCTCCGGTGCGGGCGCGACTTTCTCGGTGGACTATCACCCGGTTTACTACTGGACCGGAAGCACGCTGCGGGACGGCGATCCCTACAACAACAGCAACTCGTGGGGAACCGCGCAGAACTGGTCGCCTTACGGCACGCCGGGGGCCGGGGACGTCGTCATCATCGATATCAACGACCGGATCGACACGGAGTTCAGCCGCACGCTTTACGGACTGGAAATGTCCACCGGCATGATCAATTTCACCAACGGACCGGGAAATTTCGGCACACTGACGACGACGCACCACACCAACTGGACCGGCGGTACGATCAGCGGCATTTGGGAAAGCCAGGGCACCACCACGATCAGCGGCCCGGACAACAAGCTTCTGTGGGACGGCGCGATTCTGAACAACCTCGGCACCATCACCTGGCAGGGCGGAGGTGCAATCTACGCCCAAGCTAACGGCGGCAATACCACGATCAACAACAAGGACGGTGCCTCGTTCCGCATCACCGCTGACGGCATGGTCTTCGCTCGCGTCAATCCCTATCACCGCGCCATTTTCAACAATGAATCTGGAGCCTTGCTGGAAAAATCGGGCACGTCGGGATCGTCCATCCTGCATACTTGGAAATACAACAACGCAGGAGAAATCCGCTGTGCTAGCGGAACTCTCGCCTTCGAAAACAACATGCCGGACATTGATCTTTCCTTCAATCCCGGCACCACACTCACCGGTAGCGGACGTCTGCGGTGGCAAGCCGATGTTGATCTCAACACCACGGTGAAGGTCGTCGGCCCGGTGGATCTGCCAGAAGGCGGATCGCTGACCTCGCAGCCGCTGTCGGTCTTCGAAGGCACGCTCAATTGGACTGGCGGAACTCTTTACGGGGTGACGACCATCGGCCCGGCTGGCGTGGTCAATCTCAGCGACGTCGTCCCCGCCACCCCCAAGGTGAAACTGCTCTGGGACGGCGCGATCCTGAACAACAAAGGCACCATCAACTGGCTCGGCGGCGGCACGCTCCAAGCGCAGGCGAACGGTGCCACCGCCACTGTCAACAACCTGTCCGGCGGATTCTTCAACATGGCTGCCGATGGCATGCTCTTCAGCCGGGCAAATCCCTATCACATCCCGATTTTCAACAACGAATCCGGCGCGATTTTCCGCAAAACGGCCGGCTCGGGAACGACTTTGATCAATACATTCACCTTCAATCAACGCGGTGGAATCGTCTGCAACACCGGCATGCTGGCCTATAACACGACGCTCAACGTGGAATCCACCACCCCGTGGACCGGCGCGGGAGCCTATGAAATGCAGGGTGGAACCACCACGCTGACCGGGACCATGACGCTCAACGGCCCCGCGTTCACCATCCTCGCGGGCGACGTTTACGGCGCGGTGGACGGCAGCGGAGCCTTCACCACCACGGGAACGAGCACGGTAGAATGGAAAGGCGGAACATTTCTCCGCTCGCTGCGCCTGACGCCGGGCAGCAAACTGAATCTATCCGATGCCGCCGTGAAACTGCTGTGGGACGACGCGGTGCTGGACAACCAGGGAATCATCACCTGGAAGGGCGGCGGAACGCTGAGGGCCCAGGCGAACGGTGCCACGGCCACGATCAACAATCTTTCCGGCTCCCAATTCCATATCGCCGCCGACGGAGTGGTCTTTGATCGCGCGGCACCCTACTTCACGCCCGTTTTCAACAACGCGGCGGGCGCGAAACTCACCCGTAGTGCCGGGGCTGGTTCCGCGACCCTTCACACCTACACCATCAACAACGAGGGCGAAATCACAGCCGGCACCGGCGTGCTGGAGTTCAACACCGTCCTCAACCTGAAAAACGGCGGAACCTTGCTGGGAGCGGGATCATTCCAAATGCTCGGTGGCTCGACGAATTTCACAGGAACCACCTCGCTGACCGGAACCAGCTTCTCCGTGCTGGCGGGAACCATTTCCGGAGCGGACAGCGCCGTTCTGACCACCTCGTCCGGCGGCGCATGGCGCTGGCTGAGAGGAAATCTGAATGGAACATTGGAAATCGGGGCGAACTCCGATTTGCAGATCGCCAATCCCACGACGGGGCCGACTGACAAGTTGTTCCTCGACGGAGCGATCCTCAACAACGAGGGCCTGATTTCATGGTCCGGGGGCACCCTGCAAGGGCAGGCCAGTGGTGCGATCTCCACCTTGAACAATCGCGCCGGAGGACGGGTTTCCGTCACCGCCGACGGCCCGCTGTTCACCCGGCAGGCTCCCTATCAAATGCCCGTTTTCAACAACAACGCCGGAGCGGTTTTTGAAAAAACGGCGGGCAATCCGACCATTGCTTCGAACATCGATTGGAGTTTCAACAACAACGGCACCCTGCGGATCGGCGCGGGCAAGGCGGATTTACTCCAGGCCGGCGACAGCAGCGGGGTATTCACCTCGGATTCGGGAGCGTTTCTCCGGTTCCGTGGCGGCAGCCACACCTTGCGGACTGGAACGGCGCTATCGGGCACCGGACTCATCCAAGTGGACGGCGGCACCGTTTTGGGCGACGGAATTCTGAATGGAAATTCCGTTTCTCCCGGTGCTTTCGAACTGCTGTCCGGCACCCTCGGCGGCACCACCAACTACGGCGGCAACGGCCTCTTCCATTGGACCGGCGGCACCGTGGCCGGCACCCTCTCACTTGCAACCGGTACCCACACGAATCTCGACGGAACCTCGGACAAAGTCTTGGGAGACGGCGCGGCACTCAACAACCAAGGCATCCTGATCTGGCAAGGCGGAGGCCCGATCGTCGGCCAAGCCTACAGCGGCAACGCCACCTTCACCAACAAGACCGGCGGCACCTTCCGCATGACGGCCGACGGGACGGTGTTCTCACGCTACAGCCCGTATTACCGTCCCGTTTTCAACAACGAGGCGGGAGCGCTTCTGGAAAAACAAGGCACGTCCGGCACCACCATCCTGACCACCTGGCGATACAACAACGCGGGTGAAATCCGCTGCGGCAGCGGCACTCTCGCGTTTACGAACAACATGGCCGATATCGATCTTTATCTCGATCCCGGCACCACGCTCACCGGCAGCGGACGCCTGCGCCTGGAGGCAGACGCCCAGTTGGCCACCACGGTCACCGCGCTCTGCCCGGTGGACCTCACGGAAGGCGGATCGCTGACCTGTCAGCCGCTGTCGGTTTTCCAAGGCACGCTCAATTGGACCGGCGGGACCGTTCTCGGCGTGATGACGGTCGGCCCGGCCGGTGTGGTCAATCTCAGCGACGCCGTCCCCGGCACCCCGGTGGCGAAACTGCTGTGGGACGGTGCGGTTCTGAACAACCAAGGCACCATCAACTGGCTCGGAGGCGGCTCGCTCCATGCTCAGGCGAACGGTGGAACCGCGACATTCAACAATCAGTCGGGTGGTGTTTTCAACGCCATGGCCGGGGGCAATGTTTTCACTAGGGCCGCTCCCTATTACACGCCGATGTTCAACAACTCCGGCATTTTCCGGATCGGCTCTCCGCTGGAAACCTGCACCTTGAACAACTGGGTCTTCACGCAATCCGGTTCCGGCACGCTCAATATCGACTTGTCCGGTCCAGCCCTCACCGAATTCGACCGGCTCGTCGTGAACGGTGCCGCCGTGACCCTCAACGGCACGCTCAATGTCACGAAACTCAACGGTTACACTCCCGCCATCGGAACGACGTTTGCATTCCTCACCGCTTCGGCACGCACCGGGCAATTCGGTCAGGTCAACGCCCCCGGCTTCCAAGTGAATTACGCCACCGATGGAGCCACACTCCGCGCCGGAGGTCTGAGCTTCTCCGCCTGGGCCCTTGCGGCACTATTGACTGGAAACGACGCTCTGGCCTCCGCCGATCCGGATGGCGACGGACAAACTAATTTCGCCGAATACGTCTTCAATACCAACCCGAAGGCCGGCAACGCGTCACCCGGAACCGTCGCACGGGAAACCATCGAGGGCCAGCAGTGGCTCACCCTGAACTACCGCCGCTGGGATGATCGCGTTTCCGAAGGGGTGATTTATACCGCAGAAGGCAGCGCCGGATTGTCCGCCTGGAATCCCGCCGGAGTCATCGATGAAGTGAACGCAGCCGCTCCGGTGATTTCCGGCTCGGTCGCCTATCGCTGCCGCGCCCTCATGGGAGGCCCGATCAAATTCCTCCATGTGAAAGCCAGCAACTAGCGGGAGGGATTTTTTCCATCGCAGCTTGGCTTTGACCGAGGGGGGATTTCTGTCTATTCCCCTCGCCTTTCCCATGAAGGATCAAATCGAAGCCATCCAAACTGAAGCGCTTGCGCAAATTTCCGCCGCGGCGGACGAACGCACGCTCGATGACGCACGCGTGGCCGTGCTCGGCAAAAAAGGCACCCTGACGCTCGTCGCCGCGGGCATCAAGGACGTACCGAAAGAAGACAAGGCCGCCGTCGGCCAGCTTCTCAACGCCGCCCGGACTGCCATCACCGCCGCGCTGGAGGAAAAGCAGCTCGCGCTCCGGGAAATCGCCGACCGCGCCGCGCTGGTGGGGATCGACACGACTTTGCCCGCTCGTTTTCAACAAGTTGGCTCGCTGCATCCGCTCACTCTGATCCGCGACGAGGCGATCCGCATCCTCCGCCGCATGGGCTTCGCGCTCGCCGACGGACCGGAAATCGAGGATGAGTTCCATTGCTTCGACGCGCTCAATACGCCCGCCGATCACCCGGCGCGGAACGAAAAGGACACGTTCTATTTCGACTCCGGAAAACTCCTGCGCACCCACACCTCCAGCGTGCAGGTCCGCACCATGGAAACCCAGACGCCGCCGATCCGCATCATCGCGCCGGGTTCCGCCTACCGCCGCGACGAGATCGACGCGACACACCTTTCCGTTTTCAACCAACTCGAAGGCCTCTACGTCGGCACCGATGTCTCGTTGCCGGACCTCAAAGGCACACTGGAATATTTCCTCCGCGAGCTCTTCGGCACGCAGACTGAAGTCCGTTTCCGCCCGCACTTCTTCCCGTTCACCGAGCCGAGTTTCGAGATCGACGTGAAGCTCACCGTGAAAGGCCAAGCCCCGAAATGGATCGAAATCGCCGGTTGCGGCATGGTCGATCCCGCCGTTTTCGAGGCCATCAACAAGTCCCGCAAAGACAACGTCTTCGATCCTGAAAAAGTCACCGGCTTCGCCTTTGGCATGGGCCTCGACCGCCTCGCCATGATCCGCTGGGGCATCAAGGACATCCGCCTCCTCATCGAAAACGACGCCCGCTTCCTCAAGCAATTCGCCTGAAGAGATAGGGGATTGGGGATAGGAGATGTTGGATAGAAGACTATGGAATCGGACTCACTGGGTTATAAAAAGCTGAGGATCTGGATATTGGCTCGCGAGCTGGTTATCGAGATTCATCGTATGACCTTGGTTTCGCTCCCGAAGTATGAACTCTATGAAGAGGGTAGCCAAATCCAACGGAGCATGAAATCCGTAAAATCCAATATCGTCGAGGGCTATGGTCGCCGTCGTCACAAGGCCGAATACATCCGTTTCCTGGACTATTCATATGGCTCGGCGCTCGAAACGGTCGATCATTTGGAAACTCTCTTCGAAACCGAATCCCTCCGCGAGGAGGAACTTTTTCACTCATTTCACGAGCGCCTGAATCAGCTTTCGAAATCCATCTATCTCTTCACTCGCGGCGTGGAAGCCCACCACAACGAGGACCGCTGACGCAGCTTCTTCCTCTTCCATCCCCTATCTCCGATCCCTGATCCCTGATCCCCAATCCTCTTTTCATGAACGTCTCACTCAACTGGCTCGCCACCCACCTCGATCTATCCGGCAAATCCATCAAGGAAATCGACGACCTCTTCACCTTCGCCGGCGTTGAAGTCGAAGGCATCATTTCCAAAGGCATCGCTTCGGATAGAATCGTCGTCGCCCGGATCATGGAAGCCGTCCAGCATCCGAATGCGGATCGCCTGAAAGTCACCCAAGTCGATGCCGGAGAAGGCACTCTCCGTCAGATCGTTTGCGGCGCGCAGAACTACAAGGTCGGCGACAAAGTCCCCTGCGCCCTTCCGGGCGCGGAACTTCCCGGCGGTTTCACCATCGGCGAAACGGTCATGCGGAAAGTGGAATCGAAAGGCATGCTCTGCGCCGCCTCGGAAATCGGCCTGCCCGCCGGTGAGGACGGTTTGCTCATCCTTCCCGCCGATTCCGAAATCGGAAAGCCGGTGAAACAACTCTTCGACTCCGACACCCTGCTCGAACTCGAGGTCACCCCGAACCGCCCCGACCTCCTCAGTCACCGCGGCATGGCCCGCGAACTGGCGACTTTGCTGAAAACGCCGCTGCTTCCGTTGGAGATCACCGCGCCCGTCACCAGTGTTTCCACCACCATCCGCATCGACGCGCCGGGTGCCTGCCCGCTCTACACCGCCGTTAGGATTTCCGGCGTCACTGTCAAGGATTCCCCCGCATGGCTCAAGCAACGCCTCGAATCCATCGGCCTGCGCCCGATCAACAACATCGTCGACATCACGAACTACGTGCTCCACGAACTCGGCCAACCGCTGCACGCCTTCGATGCAGCGAAGCTCACCGGCAACATCATCGTCCGCAGCGCCACCGAGGGTGAAAACTTCCTCGCACTCGATGAATCCACCCACGTCCTGACCACCGACGATCTCCTGATCTCCGACGAATCTGGCGCGGCCCTCGCTCTGGCAGGCGTCATGGGCGGTGCCGACAGCGGCGTGACCGGAACCACCACCGACATCCTGTTGGAGTCCGCCTACTTCACCCCACAAGGCATCCGCCGCACCTCGCGCCGCACCGCGCTTTCCTCGGATTCCTCCTACCGCTTCGAGCGCGGTGTCGATCCCGCCGGAGTTCTATCTGCTTCCTCTTTCGCGGTGAAACTCATCCTCGAACTCGCCGGCGGCACAGCGGAAGCCACCACCCAAGCCGCCGGAATCGCACCCGTTCTCACCAAGCCCGTCACGCTCGACGCCAGGAAGCTCGACCAACTCATGGGCGGTTCAATCGCCCTTACCGACGCGGAGGAAATCCTCACCCGCCTCGGTCTGACCAAGCTAACCGACGGCACTTGGGACGTCCCTTCCTTCCGCGCCGATCTCCAGCGCCACATCGATCTCGTCGAGGAAATCGCCCGCGTCCACGGCCTCGACAATGTTCCATCGCGTTTCCAAGGCACCTTCGTTCCCGCCAGCCCGGTCGATGCCGCTTACGATGCGGACATGGTCCTCCGCCGCCGCCTCGCCGCGCTCGGCCTGCACGAATGCCAGACCATCAAGCTCATCTCGGACGCCCAGGTTTCCGACATCCTCCCGCTGCGCCCGATGCAGGATGGCGATGTCATCCGCGTGAAACTTCCGCTCAGCGAGGACCACGCCGTCATGCGCCCGAGCATCGTCCCCGGCCTGATCGCCTCTGCTGCTAGAAACGTCCGCCAACAAGCCAAGTCCCTGCGCTTCTTCGAAATGGGCCGCGTCTTCCGCAACGCCGGCGGCGGCAAAGCCAAGGATCAGGAAAGCGAAACCCTCGCCATCCTCCTCTCCGGCTCTGCCCTGCCCAGCGGCTGGTCGCAAGCCGACCGCACCAGCGATCTCTACGATCTCAAAGGCATCCTCTCCGCCCTGCTAGGCGGTCGCGAAATCAAGTTCGCCCCGAAAGAGCGCGCCGGATTTGTCCTCGGCTGCGACATCAAGATCGATGACCAGAACATCGGCGTCTTCGCCCGACTGACACCCGCCCGCGAGCGCGAACTCGATTTCACCACGCCGGTTTACGTCGCCGAACTCGACCTCGGAAAACTGCGCAAGCTCCTAAACGGCATCAGCCACGTCGAGGACCTCCCGCAGTTCCCCGGCTCTTCCCGCGACGCCGCGATGGAACTCCCCGCCACCACCGCCAACGCCCAGATCGAAGCCGTCATCACCAAACTCGCCGAGCCACTGCTCATCGCCTCCGAGTGCTTCGACGTCTTCACCGACCCCACCGGCGAGAAACTGGCCGTCGATAAAAAATCCGTCGCCTACCGCTTCCAATACCGCGCCGCCGACCGCACCCTCAAAGCCGAGGAAGTGGACGCCGCCCATCAGAAAGTGCTCGAAGCGCTGACGAAGAGCTTGGGGGTGAAGTTCCGCTAAATGAAAAAAGGTGTTTCGCTCTTGGAGTAGACGGGGAATTGCTGTTCAGATCGAATTAAGAACAATAAAAGAATTTTTAGAATAACCCACAAGTCATTGAAAATTAAATAATTAATATTAATTTCGGTCTCGGCGGCTACCTTAAGGACAAAGCGCCCTCAAATAAGAACAAAGCCATTTTCATGGAATCTCTCTCGACCATCGACTCCCGCCTGACACTCGATTTTCTTCTCACCGAGCGGGAAGGCCAGTTCTTTGAAAAGAAAGGCTGGCACGATGAAGGTGTGTTGAAGCATACCAAGTTGGCGAACGAACTGATCGGCATGCTCAATGCAAGTGGTGGAGTGTTGGCACTGGGCATCTCGGACAAAGGTGCGATCAATGATCTCAAGGGCCTGCCACCGGAAACTCTGAATCTCTTCCGCAAAGTCGTCCAAGATCTCATCGATCCACCCGCCAACGTGGAAATCGAGGAAATCACCGTTCCGTCGGGAGAATTGATTTTTCTCTATCACGTGGAGCAGAACCACGAGCGGCTCTACAAACGCCGGGGAAATGAGGACGTTTTCCTACGGGTGGCCGACAGCAACAAGGGGCCGCTCAACCGTGACGAGGTCAAAAAGCTCGAATACAACAAATCCATCCGCTCATTTGAAAATGAGCTGAGGGAGGATTTCGATCCTGTCCATTTCAATGCTCAAACTTGCGAGGAGTATCGGAAATCCATGCGATATGACGGCAGTTTTGAGGACCTCGCAATCGCTCGTGGCCTTGCCGTCAGGCGCGACGAAAGAATTCTCTACAGAAACGCCGCCATTCTTCTTTTCGCCGAGAATCCCTACATTCACATCACCAACGCGCTCGTCCGCTACGTCCGCTACGCCGGGACCGAGAGCAAATCGGGGGGCGAGTTCAACGTAGTCAAAGATGAGCGCCTTGAGGGAAATATCCCGTCACTCATCAAAACGTTGGAGACCTTCATCGGAGGCACCTTGCGTGATTACTATTTCCTGAATCTCGCCCATGGAAAATTCGAGCGGATCCCGGAATACCCCAAGGAAGCTTGGCTGGAAGGAATCGTGAACGCCCTCTGCCACCGCTCCTACAATATCCAAGGAAACTCGATTTACATCAAACACTACGATGACCGGCTGGTGATTTCCAACAGCGGGCCTCTTCCCGCGCAAGTCACCGTCGAAAACATCCGCAGCGAGCGGTATTCCAGAAACCCCCGCATCGCGCGTGCCCTCTTCGAGTTTGGGTATGTCCGGGAACTCAATGAGGGAGTCCCTCGAATTTTCACTGCGATGAGCAAATCCATGCTCGCCGAGCCGGAATACCTCAACACCCATGACACCGTCACGCTGACACTTCGCAATCAGGTCGCTTCGCGCCGGGAAACCATTCACGCGGACGTTTTGGAACGAATCGAAACCACGTGGGAACTTCTCAATCCCAGCCAGAGGGAATTGGTAAACTTCCTGTTCGGAGCCTTTGAAGCGACTCTGGAATCATTCGCGGCCCACCTGCAGCTCAGTGAACAGGCGGTGCGCTACAACCTGAATCCACTGATGGGACTGGGAATTGTCACAAAAATCAGCGACAAAATCCGGGATCGGAACGCAATCTACCGTTTCGCCGACCAATGATTTAAGAACAAGTGGCGCCAAATAAGAAAAATCTGTAACTCGCTTAAAATGAGATCGCCCCAAGCTAGAGTCAGTGTGAATCTCTTGTAAGACAAAGGCATCACAATTTAAGATCAAAACTCTTATTTCCCAACTGCCAGCGCTTCCCTGATCGCCTCGGGATGCAACCTCGCCACCGCCAGCAAGGTCTTCGCCGCGCCGCTCGGTTCGCCGGTGCCGCGTTCCCATTTGCGGATGGTGGCGAGAGAGACGCCGAGCATGGTGGCGAAGTCTTCTTGGGTGAGATCGAGTTCGTGGCGGATTTTGGCGGCTTCGGTCTTGGCCTTCCAAGCGCGGGCTTGTTTGCGGCGGTAGGTTTCCGGGTCGAGCTCCACGCGACGCATCGCACCACCGGGGAGGATGGTGACTTCACGCACTCTTGCCGGGGCGATTTCGCCGCGTTCGACGGCGTGGACCTCGCGGGTGATTTCCTGAATTTCAGATTTTTTCATGGATCGAGTTCGGTGAGGATTTGTTGGACTTCGGCTTTGGAAAGATTGGCTTGGCTGGATTTCTCGTAGATGCGGCAGAACTGGATTTTTCCGGTGTGACATACCAGTAGTAGATCACCCTCGACCCTCCGCGTTTGCCCTTGCCGCCGCTGGCGATCCGGATTTTTCGCAGTCCTTTGGATCCGGGAATCAGGTCTCGGCATCAGGAGTCATGACCAGCAAACGTTCGAGGCTGATGAGTTCATCTTCCGTGAGGATCTCGTAAACCTTGCGACTGAAGGCGGCGGAGTCCGTGAAGATCATGAATTAAAACTGATCTTTTTGATCACAAACTCAAGAAGGAAATCGGAAACGCTTCTATTGAGTGACTATCAGTTCTCACAAGCTGTCGTCTTCCGCATCCTCGAATCGCTGGCGTTTTACGGCGGGCCTGTTTTCTCGGAGAGCTTGAGCATCTTCCACGGCTTCGCGCAACCACCGGAGTTCCTTCAACGCGGCGGGTGGCACAGGACCGATCAGCGCATCGATGATCGTCGGTGTTCCATCCTGATCCCGCATGATGTTCCGTTCGTGCAGGTCGCCGACGAGCCAGGCATGATCTTCCAACCACATGACGACGACGGTGTGCCTCAAACCCGGCCCCGTGAACTCGGGGATGATTCCATGAATTTCCGAGACGGCGGCCAGCCTGTCCGTTTCGAAATCCTCGCGTGGATAGGCCCACGGTTGTTTGGCGATCAAATAGTCTCCCGAGTCGGACAGCCCGACGATTTCGGTGGGGTGTGCGCCCGCGTGATTCAAAACCGCGAGCTTTTCCAGGGTGTCCTTCAGCGTGGCATCGCAGGAAATCAGATCGAAGTCTCCCTCCCCATTGCGGATTAGTTCGATTCTCTTGCCGAGCGAACCGTCCACCCGGAGATCGAACAGCTTGTAAACCACTCCCCAGTCCTTGTCGAAATAGGGGATCGCTTCGGCTCCGGAAGGAAGCGCGGTGAGCAAACTCGAACTCCGGAGCCCGTCCTCGTCGTGATGGATTCCGAGCTGATCGAGAGGAATCAGCGGGACGTCCTGGTCTCTGGAGAGTCCGGCAACAGCGGCAAACCAAGCATCAGACGAAAGCGATTCCCCGGATGAAGCGAGCTGAGTTGCTTCCAGGATGCCCCGCGTTCGGATTCGGTTAAGGGCAACGCAAGCTGATCGCTGTTCCGCACAGGAATTTCCTGCGTGGATCGCGGTGCGCCGTCCGGTCCGGAAGTCGATGCTGAGCTGTGCACTGGAGATTTCATTCAAAGGCAGGTTTAGAGAAATTCGACGGGGATGGGAATTTCGCGTGTCACTCAGTGACCGGAAATCTCACGCGAATTGGTATCAATGAAACCGCTCTGCCGCAAGAACCCACTTCCGAGCTGAACCAAGTTCCATGTTGCATATTCTGAATTTTCAGATAATACTGAAAACACAGAAAGGAAAACACCATGAACTTACCGAAGCAAATCAAGGGAATCGAAGTGTTTTACGACGGCCGCTGCGGGATGTGCTGCAGTTTTCACGAATGGATCAACCGGCAACCGCGGGCTTTCGGGATTGAATTTATTCCTTATCAGGCGGCGCATGCCGAGCGGGTTTTTCCGGGATTGGGCACGCTGGATCCGGCGCGGGAAATGGTGGTGAGGACGAGCGAGAGCGGGATTTTCCGTGGAGCGGAGGCTTGGGTTTGGTGCCTCTACAGCTGTGCGAATCATCAGGCGGCGGCGCGCCGGTTGGGCGGGCCGGGATTGTTGCCCGTCGCCGTTCATGCCTGCCGGGTGCTGGCGGCGAACCGTCATGGGTTGAGCAAGGTGTTTTTCCGGAGCAAGGATCGGAAGGTGCGGGAGGAGTTGCACCGCATGGAGACGGCGGAGTGTGAGGATGGGTTCTGCGTGACGAAGTGAATGGCAATAAATCGTTAGAAATACTGAAAAATGAATGCGCTGCAATTGGAATTCGGATTGAGGGGTGCCGGGGTCATTTTGCTAGGTTTGGTTGTGGCGAATTTCTTCGCGGCCGGAAGATTCGGTTACGCCCGCAATCTGGCGGGCGCGGAGGCGATGGTCCGGCAGATCTTCTATGTGCACTGCGCCTACATCGTTGCGATCATCGCGGCGCTGGCGGTATTGTGTTTGGGGTGGCCGCATTTGCTGTTGGAGGGACAGATGAGCCGGGTGCTTTGCGGGTTCTTCGGAATTTTCTGGGGAAGCCGGGTGGTAGTGCAGTTGACTTATTATGATCGGGAGCTCCGTCGGCGGGACCGAGGCTGGGATGTCGTCTTTTTGGGTGTCTTTGCCATTCTCAGTGCGGTGTTCACCTTGGCTGCAATTTTTCAATGAGAGAGCTTTTACAAATCGGACTGATACTCGGCGGCTGGTCGCTGGTTGCCCTGAGCGTCGCGAGCTTCTGGATTCCGAAGGCGCTCGGGTGGAAAGAAAAGCTGGCAGCATTGACTCCGCTGATGCGCGAGCTGTGGTGGACTTATTCGATCTACGTGTGGAGCAGCCACGTGTTCTTCGCGGTGCTGGCGCTTGGATTTGGAGACTGGCTGATGGGTGGCAGCGGCGCGGCGATGGCGATGTGCACGTTCATGTTGTTGTGGTGGGCGGTGCGTCTATGGTTGCAGTTTTTTGGTTTCGATCTGAGTGAAATCGAAGGCAGCGCGACCAACCGGGTGGCCAAGCATTTGCTGACAGCACTCTTCATCGGGTTGGTTGTTCTTTATGCGGGCTTGCTATGTTGGAACGCCGGATGGCTGGGGGCGGGAGGATTTAAATGATGTGGGCGATTCCATTGCTGGTGTTTGCCGGGATTGCGGCAGGGCCGATTTTGGCAACGGTGAGGCGCTTGTGGATCAGGCGGCTCTTGGGATGGCTGGTCCTTGCGGCAGCGGTAGCGGGCGCGGATTTTTTCCTATCAGGTTATGATCCGATTTTGCGGATGGTCGGCATTTGCAGCGTCCTTCTGGGTGGAATGAAGGGATTGGTGTATGCTGAATGGTCCGGGGCGGAAAGACTCCCGATCATACGATACATCGTGTTCGCCTTCTTGTGGTTCGGAATGGATCCGGCGAGTTTTCGAACCAGACGCGAAGGGCTGAGTTGGAAGGGTGATGTGCGGCTGGGATTGCTGCTGATGTTAGTGGGGACGCTGGGCGCTTGGTTGGTCTGGGCGATGGAATGGCGACAAATTCTCGTGATGTTCGTGCCGATGAGTCTGGGATTCCACTTCGGGGCTTTGAGAGTGCTCAAAGGCGGTTTGCGGGCCGCAGGTTTTCCCGTGAGGACTTTGTTTCCCAACGTGCTGGAGGCGCAAGGCATCGGCGACTTCTGGAGCAGGCGCTGGAATGTCGGTTACTCACAGATGATGCAGCGCCTCGTCGGCCGACCGGTGGAAACACTGGCTGGAGCAAATGCCGGAGTGATGGCGATTTTTGTCGTCTCCGGATTTTTGCATGAACTGGCAATAACGCTCCCGGCATGCTCCGGTTTCGGCCTGCCGACTGTGTATTTCACGCTGCATGGAATCCTCACTCTGCTAGAGAAAAGGCGGGGCCGGCCGGCGGGAAAAATACCAGCGTTGCTCGCCGTGGTGCTGCCACTGGGATTGCTCTTCCCCCGCGCTTTTCAAAGCGAGGTGATCGGCCGGTGTCTGGGGGTGTTCGATGTCATCAAGAGCATGTTCACCCATTGACTTGGGTGGAACGTTCAACCGCTGAGGGCTCCGAATGACCGATATTGCGCTTGCCAAAGGTGGCTGGGCTCGCAGCATTCCAATGTGAACAGAAAGTTTTGTTTCACTGTGGTTTGCCTCATGGCGGCTGTTTGCCTGTGGCTGGGAATGCGACCTGGCAATCTGCTGGGGCGGAAGATGGCAGATGGAAACTCCAAGGCGGGAACCGCGTGGCAGGAGGCGGCAGATCATGCGGATGGCTCTGCCCCGGTGCGGACGAAGGTGGCGATACGCAACGGCGACCCGACTCACTACACCCACAGCCCGGAGCGATTGCGGGAATTCATGCTGCCTGCCTTGGCCATCGAAGGGCTGAGCCTGGACGAAGCGTTGCGAAAACTGATGACGGCCTATGAGGAGGCCTGCAAGAAAACAGGTGAGACGCCACTACGACTTACTTTCTCCATCCCTCCTACGGGTGCATCCAGGAAACTCACGGTCCATCTGCCTGCCGGAAATTTCAACACCTCGGTCCAACTGCTTGCCTCCTTGTCCGGAATGAAAGCCAGCCGCCAGAATCGGGAATACCGGTTCGAGCTGGTGCCTGGTGAAGGGAAGCAGGTGAGCCGGGAATTGCAGGTGGCCCCGGATTTCAATACCGCACTTAACGTCATGGCAGGCGTCAGTAATTCGCCCGATCCGGACCCATTCGCGGATCAGAAACCCATCGTCCAAAAGACCGTAAGTGAATGCCTGGCGGCGCTTGGTCTGGATCTCGATCCATCTACTCAGGTAACACTCGCAGCTTCCGGAAAACTGACGTTGGAAACCGATAGCGCCGCCGATGCCGCTGCGATCTCGGATTTGGCCAAGTCCCTCAGCGAGCAAAAGCCGACACAGACAAAAATCATCCCGACGATCCTGGAGATCCCCGCAGGATCCGCTTGGACTCCTTCGGATGTTACCCACATGACGGTAGCCGAGGTTCAGACGGTCTTACGGGAAATGGCCCAGACAAATGGAGCGGAATTGAAAACAATGCCTTCTTTGACCGCGCTTAACGGACAAGCTGGCACTATTGAGATCACACGTGAAGTCATCTACCCGACCGATGATTCCGGCGATCACTTTGAAACGCGCAACGTCGGTCAGGTTGTGACAGTGCGGAGCAATTTTCTCGGATTCGGTCATGGGTTGAGGATGTCGTTCACCGATACAACCGGTGGTCTGGACCCTGCCACTGGAAAGGCTGCCTTTAACAAGCGGACGGATATGGCGGATACAGGTTTCTCCAGTGACGGCGGATCGAGGTTCATCGTCCAAACAAGACCGGATGGATCGAGGACGGTCATGCTGCTCAATTCCACCCTGATCGACGCGACCGGACGGCCGATCCATTGAGGAGCCGGAAGAATGGACAGGGGCGTCCGTTTTCCCTAGAGTCCCCACAGATGAGCAAAACCCGGTTGATCGCGGTGGTGGGGGGGAGTGGGTCGGGGAAAACCTGGCTGGCGGCGAAGTTGGGTGAGTGGCTGGGAGAGGACGCTAGACACCTTTGTCTGGACAGTTTCTATCGAGATCTGGGGCATCTGCCGCCGGACGAACGGTGCAAGGCGAATTTCGACGACCCGGCGGCGATCGATTGGGATGCACTGCGGGTGGTGCTCGAATCGCTGGAACGTGGCGAGCCGGCGCAAGTGCCGGTTTATGATTTCTCGAACCATGTCCAGATGGGCGAGACGCTGGAAATGGACTATCGGCCGATCGTGGTGATGGAGGGTCTGTGGCTGCTGCATCCGGAGTGGCTGCGGGAGAAATTCTCGTTCAGCGTGTTTGTCGATTGCCCGGAAGACGAGCGGCTGCAGCGGCGCATCGAGCGGGACGTGCTGACGCGCGGGAGGACGGAGGAATCGGTGCGCGAACAATTTTCCAGTCACGTGAAGCCGATGCACGATCTCTTCGTGGAGCCGCAGCGGGAGTGGGCGATGCGCTGTGTGGACTCGCCGCAGACGCAGGCGGAGCACGACGAACTGATCGGGGCGTGCCGGGGGTGAGCGTTGTGACACAGACATTCCTGTCTGTTCTTCATGCCGGACCTTGTGTAAGAACAGACAGG
>JBDSNC010000250.1:0-5142 GCA_039915545.1 Luteolibacter sp. | reverse complement strand
CAGCCTCGATTTCCGCTTCTGGTTTCTTCACACCGATCCTTGCGAGGACGACGAAGAAGATCGGCGTGAGGAACAGCCCGAATACCGTCACGCCGATCATTCCGGAAAACACCGCGACGCCCATGGCCTTGCGCATTTCCGCGCCCGCGCCGGTGGCGACGACCAGAGGAAACACACCCGCGATGAACGCGATGGAGGTCATCAGGATCGGCCTCAGACGCAGTCGCGATGCTTCAATGGCGGCTTCGACGACGCCCTTTCCTTCCTCGCGGAGTTTCACCGCGAACTCGACGATGAGGATCGCATTCTTCGCCGCAAGGCCGATGAGCACGATCAGGCCGATCTGGGTGAAAATGTTGTTATCACCGTTGGTCAGCCAGACGCCGGTCATCGCGGCGAGGAGGGCCATCGGCACGATCAGCAGCACGGCGAAGGGCAGGCGGAAGCTTTCATACTGCGCGGCCAGCACCAGGAACACGAGCAGGATGCTGATGGGGAAAACGATCATGCCGGTGTTCCCCGCGATAATCTTCTGATAGGTCAGATCGGTCCAGTCGAGAGCCATGCCTTTCGGCAGGGTTTCCGCTGCGAGCTTTTCCATGATCGCCTCGGCTTGGCCGGAGCTGAATCCGGGTGCAGGGCCGCCGTTGATCTCGGCGGCCGAGTAGCCGTTGTATCGCATCGCCCGGTCCGGGCCGTAGGTTTCGTTCACCTTCATGATGGATCCGAGCGGCACCATTTTCCCGTCGAGGTTGCGGGTCTTCAATTTCGTGATGTCCTCTGCGCTTGTGCGAAACTTCGCATCGGCCTGGGCAACTACCTGATAGGTCCGGCCGAAGCGGTTGAAATCATTCACATACAGCGAACCGAGATTGATCTGCATCGTCTCGAAGATGTTGGCCAGCGGCACGCCTTGCTGCTTCGCCTTCCCGCGGTCGATATCGGCCTCAAGCTGCGGGGTGTTCACCGTGAATCCGGAAAACGCCCCCGCCAGTCCCGGCGTCTGGTTCGCCTTGGCGACGAGCGCCTGGGCTGCGGAGAAAAGCTCGTCGTAGCCCAATCCCGCTCGGTCCTCGACGTAGAGCTTGAACCCGCCCGTTGTGCCAAGGCCATTCACCGGCGGTGGCGGGAAGACTGCGACGAACGCATCCTGAATGTCACCGAACTGAGCGTTGAGCGTGGCAGCGATTTCCGCTCCGGACATGCCCGGACCGTGGCGTTCCTCGAATGATTTCAGGTTCACGAAAGCGATGCCCGAGTTCGGACTGTTGGTGAAGCCGTTGATGGAAAGCCCGGGAAATGCAATGGAGTCGCTCACACCCGGATGTTTCAACATGATGTCTCCCATCCGCCGGATGACGGCATCAGTGCGCTCCAACGAAGCGCCTTCCGGCAGCTGCGCGAAGGCGACGAGGTATTGCTTGTCCTGGGCGGGAACGAAACCCGACGGCACCTTTTTAAAGATCTGAACCGTCAGCGCCAGTAGCCCGAGATAGACGATGATCGCGATCGCGCTGCGGCGGATCAACCGCGAGACGCCATTGGCATACTTGTGGGACGACCAGTCGAAGAAGCGGTTGAACGGCCGGAACAACCAACCGAACGATTTGTCCATCACGCGGGACAAGCGGTCTTTCGGCGCATGGTGATCGCGGAGCAGCAGGGCGGCGAGTGCGGGTGATAGAGTAAGCGAGTTGAACGCGGAAATGACCGTCGAGATCGCGATGGTGATGGCGAACTGTTTGTAAAACTGGCCGCTCAGACCGCTGATGAATGCCGTGGGAATGAACACTGCGGAGAGCACCAGCGCGGTGGCGACGATGGGCCCGGTGACCTCTCGCATCGCTCGTTTCGTGGCTTCGATGGGGGAGAATCCGAGCGCGATGTTCCGTTCCACGTTTTCCACCACTACGATCGCGTCATCGACGACGATGCCGATTGCCAGGACCAGCCCGAACAGTGAAAGCGCGTTGATCGAAAATCCCAGCATGCTCATCACCGCAAACGTTCCGACCAGCGAAACCGGCACCGCCGCCAGCGGAATGATCGAGGCCCGCCACGTTTGGAGGAACAGGATCACCACCAACACCACAAGCAGGATCGCTTCCAACAGCGTGTGAACCACCGCGTCAATCGAGTGTCGGACGAAGACGGTCGGGTCGTAGGCGATCTTGTAGTCGAGACCTTCCGGGAAATCCTTCTTCAGAGTTTCCATCGTCTTGCGGACGTTGTTGGAAAGCTCGATGGAGTTGGATCCGGGCAACTGGAAAATCGGAATCGCCACCGCGGTCTTGTTGCTGAGGAGCGAACGCAGCGCGTATTCCGAAGCGCCGAGTTCGATCCGGGCCACATCTTTCAACAGCGTGCGCTCGCCGTGCGCGCCGATTTTGACGACGATTTTCTCAAACTCCTCCTCAGTGACCAATCGGCCCTTGGTGTTGATCAACAGTTCGGTATCGACCGCGTTGGGATTGGGTTGCTGGCCGACCGCACCGGACGCGACCTGGACGTTCTGTTCGCGGATTGCCGCCACCACATCGCCGGCGGTGAGGCCGCGCGAGGCGACTTTGTTAGGGTCGAGCCAGATCCGCATCGCGTAGTCGCCCGATCCGAAAAGCTGGACCTGGCCTACACCGGGCAAGCGCGTCAGCACGTCGCGAACCTGCAGCGTCGCATAGTTTCTGACGTAGATGTCGTCGAAGCGGTTGTCCGGTGAGAGCAAGTGGACGACCATCGTTAGGTCGGGCGAACTCTTGATTGTTGTCACACCAAGCCGACGGACTTCTTCCGGAAGCTTCGGCAATGCCTGCGACACCCGGTTCTGCACCTGGACCTGCGCATCGTCCGGATTCGTCCCGAGTTTGAAAGTCACGGTCAGCGTCATCACTCCATCGCTGGTGGCTTGGGAAAACATGTAGATCGAGTTTTCCACCCCGTTGATCGCTTGCTCAAGCGGCGTGGAAACGGTTTCGGCGATGGTCTTCGGGTTCGCTCCCGGATAGACCGCGCGGACCACGACGGTCGGCGGGATGACTTCCGGATATTCGCTAACAGGAAGTTGCCACAAGGCGATCGCGCCGACCAGGAAGGTGACGATGGAGAGCACGCCCGCGAAAATCGGGCGTTTGATGAAGAAGTCGGAGAAGTTCATGGCGGTGAGGGGCGCAGTGGTGCCAGGGAATGGCTGGGAATGGCTGGGAAATGTTGGTTTACTGGATTTCGGGAGCCACGGTCATGCCCGCGACGACCCGTTGCAGGCCGTTGGTAATGACCCGGTCGCCGGGATTGATGCCTTCGCGGATCACGCGTTTGCCGTCCATCACCGGACCGAGTTTCACCGTGCGGTAGGCGACGGTGTTGTCCTGCGCCACGGTGAAGACGAACTTCTGGTTCTGGTTGGTGCCGATGGAGCGTTCGTTGACGAACAACGCCGGTTCCGGAGCGCTTACGGGAAGACGGACACGGGCGGACAGACCGGGGATGAGTTTGCCATCGGGATTCGGGAAAACCATGCGCAGCACCAGGCTGCCGGTGCCTTCGTCGAGGCGGTTGTCGGTCGACTCGATGTAACCGCGGCGCGGGAAACCTCCTTCGTCGCTCAATTCCATTTCGACGGGAACTTTTCCGTCGTTAGTGACGATGCGTCCTTCGCGGCTGAGACGGTTGAAGGTCAGCAACGTGGTCTCGTCAATGTCGGCATAGACATGAACGTCACCGCTGGAAACGATGGTGGTTAGAAGCGTTCCGTTGCCCGGTGCCCCGGAAATCAGGTTGCCGGCGGTGACGTAGGCACGGCTGACGCGGCCGCTGATCGGGGCTTTGATCTCGGTGTATTCCAAATCGAGCCGGGCATTGGCCAAGGTCGCCTCCGCGGCGGTAAGATCGGCTTTTTCTTCGGAAAGTTTCGAATCCCGGACATCGGCTTCCTCGATGGAAACGGCGCGGCTTACGAGAAGCTCGTTGGTGCGCCTTGCTTGGTTCTCGGCGATTTTCACCCGGACCTTCGACCGCTCCACCGTGGCGGCGGCGAGATCGAACTGGGCTTTGTACCAACGCGGATCGATCTGGAACAGCACCTCGCCTTTCGCGACGATCTGGCCCGCTTTGAGACGGACGTCATCGATATGACCGGAAACCCGTGGTCGCACTTCGACTGATTCAATCGCCTCGATCCGGCCGAGCAATTCCTGATGGTTCACCACCGTGCGCTCTTCAACCGGGGAGATTGTTACCTTCGGCGGTGGAGGAGCGGCGGGTGCGCCGGTCTGATCGGCAGCGGCGACATGGGTTGATAAATAATATGCCCCGAGTCCGAGTCCGGACATGGCGGCGATTAAAACTGCGGGCAGGCGGAAGCGCGATAAGGTTGAAAATTTCATGAGGAGGAACTGGTAGTTGACTATATGGTAAACAATCACTTGCGAAAATTTTTTAACCGACGGCTGCGTTTTTCTGAACCTGAAGCATGTTCAAAGCAGCTTCGGGAAGATTTTTGAGATAGGAGATGTCATTGTGAATGCGGGCTTGCGCGAGGCTTCCCTCGAAAAAGGAGAACAGGCACTTGGCCTTCGCGGCAGCGTCACCGGCGGCGGCAGCGCCATCCGCTTGGGCGTCGCGAATCGCAGATTCAAAGTAGCGGAGCTGCTGGCTGAGGATTTCACGGGCCTTTTCCCGCACCGCTTCATCTTCACTGCATGTTTCGGAACCGACTGAAAAACAAGGACAACCAAGAACCTGTCCATGCTCTTTCTGCACCTCGATCTGACCTTCGTAAACGGACTTCATGAATGCCGTGATCCGCTCCAACGGCGGGACGGATGCGGAAAAAAGCTTGTCGTAAACGTCCTTTCCACAGGCATACCAACTTTCGTGGAGGGCGGCGGCAGCGAGGGTGGATTTGGAATCGAAGAAGTAATAGAAGCTACCCTTTTTCACTCCGGCCTTTTCGCAGATGGCGTCAATCGTCAGCACGCCGTAACTGCGCTTCCAGATCAGATCCAGCGCAGCCTCCAGCAGGCGTTCTTTGGCGTCACTCTTGCGGCCCATGGGTTTTTGAATAGTTTACCTTTTGGTCAACTTCAAGCGATTTGTTGAAAATTTTCGTTCGGGGCTTGGAGATTAGCGGACCGCGACGAGGTGTTT